>JAKJAB010000311.1 GCA_022707725.1 Chloroflexota bacterium
ACGTCCCCGCCTCCACGCAGCTATGGTTGATCGAGCCGGTGAGCACGTAAGCCGCGCCCATCATCAACGCGCCCAGCGCCGCCGCCGGCGTCCCGATGCCGCCCGCGGCCCCGATGCGCACCGGCGTCGGGTAGCGATAGTGCACCTGGAGTTCATCTCGCAGCGCGAGCAGTGAGGGCATCAGGCACACCAGCGGGCGATTGTCGGTGTGCCCGCCGGAGTCGGCCTCCACGGTCACGTCGTCGGCCATGGGGACGCGCTCCGCCAGTCTCGCCTGTGTTTCGCTGATCAGGCCCTGCTCACGCAATTGCGCCAGCAGTTTGGCGGGCGCGGGCTGCATGAACTGCGTCGCCACCTCGCGGCGCGAGATTTTGGCGATGATGCGGTTGCGGATGACCGCGTCGCCGTCTGGCCCGGCTTCCAGCCCCGCCGCGCGGTACTGCACTACGTAGGGCGTGAGCGTGAGATACGCCGACGCCTCGATCACCCGCACGCCATGCTGCAAATACAGCTCCATCGCGCCCCGCTCGAGCGCGGGTTCGTGCGGGTTGTGGATGAGATTGAAGGCATACGGCCCGCCGGGCAGCGCCGACTGGATGCGCCGGATCGCTGCTTCCAGCCGCTCCGGCAGCAGCCCGCCCGCGCCGAACGCGCCGAGCATCCCGGCCTTGCCCAGTTCGATCACCATCGCCTCGCTGGAAATCGCGTTCGCCATCGAACCGCCCATGTAGGCGTACTGCAAACCGTAAGCCGCGCGGAAGCTGGGATCGCCCAACTGCTGCGCGGGTGTCGGCGGGATAACGGCGAGCACGTCTGCGCCGTCGCCGCCTATGCGCACACTGCCTTCGTTCGTCAGCCCGACGCCGCGCCCATTGCACACGGCATAGCACGGCGCATCCAGAGCGCGCACCCGCGCCGCCATCCCTTCCGCATCATAAGCCACAGACTCCGCCGGGCCAATCCAGGTATAGCTTTGCATCATCGTTCTCCAAATAGGGTGGTTGGGTGGTTGCGTAATGGGTAACGAGTAATGAGTAACGAGTAATGGGTAATGAGTAATGAGTAATGAGTAATGAGAAATGAGTAATGTGTAACGAGTAACGAGTCACTTATTACTCTTCACTCTTCACTCTTTACTCTTCACTCTTTACTCTTTACTCTTCACTCTTTACTCTTTACTCTTTACTCTTCACTCTTCACTCCTATCCCCCGCACCTCATAAATCCGCACGGCGCCGCGCCACAGGCTGCCGTCACCGGTCAGGGTAACGCCCTCCGGGGTACGCTGGCAGTCTTTGATGTGGACTTCTAACCGCAGACGTTGCGGCTCCGGCGGGACTTGCCCGCGATACTTCCACGTCATCCGGCCCGGCGTCAGCGCGCGCGCACCTTCCCCAAATGCCTGCGAGTGCTCGTAGACCTGCATCGCCTGCGCCATCGCCTCCACACCGAGCGAGCCGGGCATCACCGGGTCTTGAAAGAAATGACAGTCGAAGAACCAGTCGTCGGGTGAAATGGGAATTTCGGCATAGACGTATCCGCGCCCGTAATCGCCGCCATCACGGACACATGACACGCTGTCAAGAAAGTCTAGTTGTCCTACTCGTTTTTTCTCAACGGATGCAACAGATTTACTTCCATTGAAACCCGTTGAATCCGTTGAGAATAACCACGGTTGACGAGATGCCCCGTTATCCAGCCCAATCTGCCGTTGCAACGCTTCCGGCGTGAAGTAGCCGAAGGCCGCCGCCCCGCGATAGAACACTTGCCCGGCGCAGGCCAGCTCGAAACTGAACTTCTGCAGGATGATGCCCGGCAGCGCGGTCGAACTCAGCAGCGTCACGCGATTGGCGACGGTCTGCCCACGCGCGTCCACGGCGCGCAACAGTTCGCCTTCGCCATCGAGGTTGCGGAAGTAGAAGTCGTTCTCCGGGTAGGGCAGCATCGAGCCGAGGTAGGTGGACAGGACGCCGCACGGTTGCAGCGCCGTTTCTATCAAGATCGAGAGCGGCAGCACGGCGTACTCGCGGTAAAACCAGGCGTCAGCGCAGGCATCGAACTCGCTCACCAGCGTTGCGCCGGGTGTGACCTTGCCGGGTGTACCGTCAATCGCCAGCACGCGACTGACGCAGAGCAAATCACCGTTCGGCAGGCGCGGCACACGCCGCCCCTGATAGCGCGCATAAGCCGGCCCGAACGCCTCGACCACATCGCCTGTCGCAAAGGCGCGAAGGCGATCCTCGGTAAATAGCGCCGGAGTCGCAATTTTGGATTTTGGATTTTGGATTTTGGATCTGTTGGCTTGCTGATCCGCTAATTCGCTGATTCGCCGATCCGCTGATTCGCCGATTTGCCGATTCGCAAATTCGCTGATTCGCCGATTCGCTGATTCTTGCCTCCTGCCTCCTGCCTCCTGCATCATTTCCCCCGCCGCCACGATCTGCATTGTCATTAGCTCAGCGGTTTGCTGCATAGCGACTTGCCGCGCCTGCAAAAACGCGATGTGGCCTTCAGCGGCATAATCCGTAACCGGTGATGCGTAATGGGTAATAGGTAATGAGGGATTGAGGATTCGAGAATTCTTCGATTCGCCCATTCGCCCATTCGCCCATTCGCCCATTCGCTGATTCTTGGATCTTGCCTCTTGCTTCATTCCCACCCGCTGCGTGACCAGCATCGCCAGCACCGGCAGTAGACTGTCGTAATCGGATTTGCCGCTTTTGTTGATGGGGATGGCGGCGTGCGGTTGGCCGCGCAGGATGCGATCGATCCAGCGGGAGCAAGCGCCGAGCGGGCCGAGTTCGATGAAGAGGCGCGCGCCCGCGTCGTAGGCGGCGCGCACGAGGCGCGGGTAGTCCACCGGCGCGCACGTCATCTGCGCCAGCGCGTGGGCCAGCGCGTCGCGTTCCAAGGTCAACGGCGCGTACTCCGCCGCCGAGTAGAAATCGATGCCGGGGGTGGCGCGCGTGGGCAGGGTGTACAAATCCACAAACGCCGCGTATTCCGAGCGCACGGGCGGAGCGTGGATGGCGGCGTCGAAGGGCAGGCGCAGCGCGTGACAGTCGAGCGCCGCAACGACGCGCGCGCAAGCGTCGGGATGTCCGGCGATGACTGCTTCTTTTTCCTCGTTGATCATCGTCAAATACGCGCGCGGTTCGGCTTCCAGCGCCTGGCGCACCCGCTCCACCGGCGCTTTGACGATGCTGCTACACCACGGCGCTTCGTCCGCGTCGGTGGTCCAGTAGTCGCGCACCGCGTCCCGTGGACCGCAGAGCCGCGTCTTGAACAACGGCGATGTGTTCCAGGCGTCGCTGCCGGCGTCGCCATCGGGCCAGACGCCGAGCGCCCACAGCATACTCACTTCGCCCAGGCTGTAACCGAACGCGGCGGAGGGCGTCACGCCGAACACGTCGCGCAGGATGGCGCTGTAGAGGACGGCGAAACTTGCGCCGGATTCGATCATCGCGGTGGGATTGGCGCGCAGGCGGGCCTCGTCGGCTTGCGCGTCCGCGTCGGCCGGCGGATACAGGTGACGGGGATAGAGCAACTTCTCGGCGGTGACGCGGCCGGCGTAGCGCGTGACCTCGGCCAAGCGAGCGTGAAGGTGCGGGAACAGTTGGAACAGGTCGCGCCCCATCCCCACGTAGGAACTGAACGCGCCGGGATAGACGAAGGCCACGCCGCCAGTTCGCCCTAACGGTCGCGCCGTAAAGCTGCTGCCGAGCGGCGATGTCCAATCCTTTCCCTCCGCAAAGGCTTTCTCCACGCCTTCGACGGCGAACTCTGCCTCGCGCAGCAATTCCTCACGGTCGTGCGCGAGCAGCGCGAGCGCATACGGCGCGCCGGGCCGCATCTGATACGCGATCCGCGCGTCTTCGGCCAGCGTCTCCAGGTCCGCGCCGCGCTCCGCCTGCCAATGCACATCATTTGCCAGCGCCACTATCGCATCCCGATCATCCGCCGCCAACGGGAACATAAAGAACGGGCGAGCCGCCATGTGCGCGTGCAGCACAGGAATGGCGGAGGTAGCGGGAAATTCAAACAGTAGCAATCCGTGCTTCTTGCTTCTTGCCTCTTGCTTCTTGCTTCGCAACTCGCAACTCGCAACTCGCCCATTTTCCGCCAGCCAGGGTTGGGGCGCAGGCGCAACGTAGAACGGCGAATCGGTTTGCGGATCGCGCGGGCCGCGCCAGCCGGGCGTCGCGGGGATGACGCGATGATGCAGACACAGCGCCGTCCGCGCCAGGGATGCCAGCGCGGGCGCGTCGTCGCCCAGATTCGTGCGCACGCTGCCGAGGGCGCATATCGGTTCGGGCGCGGGATCCGCCGGGGGCAGGTCGCCGTCTGCCAAATCGGGCCATTCCCAATAGCCGGGAGTGTGGGCAGTACCGTGGTCGATGCCGGGTAACATGGAGTGGTCAACGGATTGAACGGATTTTAACGGATTTTCTGTAAAACTTTCGATGCGCGCGTAGACGTGGTCACCCATAGCTTCGGCGCGGGCCAGCACGAGGGCAACGCCGCCCGCCGCATTCGTCTCTCCAATGAGCGCCGCATCCGCCTCGCCGTTGGTCAACAGCCGTTGCGCCTCAGACAATGCC
>JAKJAB010000312.1 GCA_022707725.1 Chloroflexota bacterium
CGAGGCATACGCGCGCTCCTGCACTTGCGGAACCGGTGTCCCAAGCTGAAAGAACACCGCCAGCGGCAGCGATGCTACGGGGCGCAGCAGCGTGGTGGGCATACGGTCGGTGTAGCCGGCGGTGAACAGCACCGAGGCCGCGTCGCCGATGCCGCGCCCGCAGGCCAGCAGCACGGCGGTCAACAGACCGGGCGCCGCTTGCCGCAGGACGACGCGCGCGGCGGTTTCCAGGCGCGTGGCGCCCATCGCATACGAAACCTCCTTCAGCTCGTGGGGTACCATCAGCAGCACTTCGTCCATCGTGCGAATCATCACCGGGAACTCCAGCAGCGCCAGCGCGATAATGCCGCCGAGCAGCGACGCGCGCAATCCCAGCATCAACATCAGTGTGAAGCCGAACGCGCCATAGACGATGGACGGCACGCTCCACAACACGTCCAGCGAGAGGCGGATGAGGTCCAGCAGCCGGTTGTGTTCGGCGAAGAGGTGCAGATAGAGGACGACGGCGAGCGCGGGGAAGAAGCTCAGCGCCGTCGCTGCGGACACTAACACCAGCGAGCCGGTGATCGCGTTGAGGATGCCGCCCTCCTTGCCCAGATAGTAGCCGCCTTTGGGCGTCTGCGTGAGCATCGCCAGATTCAGCGCGGGCAACCCCTTCACCACCACCGTCCCCAGGATGGCGGCGAGGCTGCCCACCACCAACGCCAGCGAGGCGATCATCAACCCTTTCACAATGCGCTCTTCGAGATGTTTGTTGATTCTCATCACTGACCTGCTCTTTGTAGAAAGTCAACCGCTAAGACGCCAGGCCACAAAGCAAAACCGATAAAACTTCGTGTCTTTGTGCCTTCGCGGTGGAAATCTCCATACCTCATTATGCCGCTGACTTGACTGCTCGCGCCAGGACGATGCGCGCGGCGATGGTGAAGATGAGGACGACGATCAGCAGCACCAGGGCCGCCGTCAACAGCGCCGCGTCGTACAGCGGGATGGACATCATCTCGCCGTAGTTGTTGGCGATGAGCGACGGCAGCGTGTAGGCCGGGTCGAAGATGGAGCGGGGGATACGGGCGACGTTGCCCGTTACCATCATCACCGCCATCGTCTCGCCGAAGGCGCGCGAAAAGCCCAGAACGATGGCGGCAATCACGCCGGGGCGCGCCCGGCGTAACACCACGGTCTTGATCATCTGCCAACGCGTCGCGCCGAGGGCCAGCGCCGCTTCGCGCATCCCATAGGGCACCGCGCGGATGACCTCTTCCGTCACCGAGATGATGATGGGGAAGACCATCACCGCCAGCACCACGCCGCCCGCCAGAACGCCGTAGCCGGTGGGATTGTCGGCGCGGAAGAGGGGGATGAAGCCGAGTGCCCGGCTCACCCAGGGTGTCACGTAATCGCGGATGACCGGCACGACGGTGAGTGTCCCCCACACACCGTAGACGACCGAGGGGATGCCGGCCAGCACGTCGACCACCGGCTTGACGCCCTGGCGCAGGCGCGCGGGCGCGTATTCCGAGAGGTAGATCGCCGTCAGTAGACACGGGGGCACGGCCAGGAGCATCGCCAGGAGTGTAACAGCCAACGTTCCAACGATGAAGGGGAAAAAGCCGAATTGCCCGCGCAGCGGACTCCACTCTGACGAGGTCAGCAAATCTCGTAAAGGGTGGAGGTCCAACAGAGGCCGCGCGCGGGCGAGCAGCGCCAGTCCAATGGCGATCACCAGGGTGGCAGCGATCCACGTCAGCCCGCCTATGACGCGCCCCGCGCTCTGGTCTTTCAACCGGCGTAGGTGTGGTTTGTGGGCCATGAGCTTGTTACTTCAAGTTCGCCAACTCGGCTTTCAGTTCTGCGTCTGTGAGGGGGATGTAGCCGGTGGGTTCCACAAACGCTTGCCCATCGGTGAGGATCCACTCGATGAAGGCCAACGTGATGCCGGTGGGTTTGCCTTTGGTGACGAGGTTGAGCGTGCGTGCGGGGGGTGAAGGGTAGCGCCCATCGGCGATGGCGGTCATAACGTCCTTTTTGTCGGCGTAGAAATCTTCGGCGGCATCAATAGCGCTGTTGTCGTTGCGGTCGAGCGGCAGAATTTGCAGCCCTGCTACCGGCTTCCCGCTGTCGGCGTCGTAGGCGAAGTTGAGGTTGTTGAAGCCGATGCCCAGCGGGTCCTGCGTGACCGCGCTGGCGAGTCCGGGGTCGCCGTAGACGGCCACACCCTGCAAGTCTTCTTGCTTGAACTTGCCCAGATATTGCGCCCAGGTTTCCGCCGCGCCGCAGGCGTCCGAACGGGTGTAAACGTGGATTTCGTCGGTGATGGTGGGATCGCCGAGGACCTGGCCCCAGGTGGTGATCTCGCCGCGCCAGATGCCTGTCAACACGGCTTGCGTGGCGCCGCCGGCTTGCAGGCGGGCCAAGTGGGGATTGTTCGCGCTGATCGTGGGCAGAACGGCGTCGCGCGTCACCTGCACGCGGAACGCGCCCTGTTCCACTTCGACAGCCTGGATGTCCCGAGACACCATGCCGATATCGACCGCGCCGCCCAACGCATCAGCCATGCCTTTGCCCGCGCCGCCTGCCGAGACGTCGAATTGCACGTCAGGATAGACCTTCTGGAACTCCTCGCTCCATGTGACCACCATAGGGTACAGCGCCCACGCGCCGGAGATGGCGATGTCGCCTTTGAGCGCGCCGCCGTTCGATGCGGGCTGTTTCCCGCCACAGCCGCCGAGCGCCAGACCGAGCAATCCACATACGGCGAGGACACATAGCATTTTCTTCATCGTGTTATCCCTCCACTTTCGTGATTTGAATGTCGGGTGCATTATAGCACTTTTGGGACAACAGACATGTATGTTTATTCCAGGTTGCAGGTTACAAAATCTATAGAAAACGTATAATCGAAATGAGAGAGTTCACTGTCATAGAAAGGAGGGCGCGATGAAAGCTTTAGTCAAGCGGTACAGAAAAGAAGGGTTGTGGTTGGAGGACGTCCCCGAGCCGGAGGTGGGGATCAACGATGTGCTCATTAAAATCCATAAGACCGCGATTTGTGGGACGGACGTGCATATCTGGAATTGGGACGCCTGGTCGCAGAAGACGATTCCCGTGCCGATGGTCGTCGGACACGAGTTCGTGGGAACGGTGGCGGCGTTCGGCAGTAATGTTCACGATATGAAGGTGGGGGATGTGGTCTCCGGCGAAGGGCACATCGTCTGCGGGCGCTGCCGCAACTGCCTGGCCGGGCGGCGACATTTATGCAACCAGACGCAGGGCGTCGGCGTCAACCGGACCGGCGCGTTCGCCGAATACCTGTGCATCCCCGTCACCAACGTGTGGCACGCCGATCCCAACATCCCGATGGACATTCTCAGCATCTTCGACCCGTTCGGCAATGCGACGCACACGGCGCTGGCGTTCAAGGTGTTGGGCGAGGACGTACTGATCACCGGGGCGGGGCCAATCGGCATTATGGCGACCGCGATTGCCAAGCACGCCGGTGCGCGTTACGTCGTCACCACTGACCTGAATCCCTATCGCCTGGAACTGGCGAAAAAGATGGGCGCGACCGTGGCGTTGAACGTCCGCGAGAAGAGCATCGCCCAGGTGCAGAAAGAGTTAGGGATGAAGGAGGGCTTCGATGTGGGATTGGAGATGTCGGGCAGCGGGCAGGCGTTCCGCGATATGCTGGCGAATATGTGCCACGGCGGGAAAATCGCGATGTTGGGCATCCCCTCTGAGGATTTGGCGATTGATTGGAACACCGTCATCTTCAATATGCTGACCATTCGCGGCATCTACGGGCGCGAGATGTACGAGACATGGTATCTGATGCAGTCGATGCTGCAAACCGGCCTGGACATCAGCCCGGTCATTACACACCGCTTCCATTACACCGAGTTCGAGGAGGCTTTCGACGTGATGCGCTCCGGCAATTCCGGCAAGGTCATCCTCAATTGGGAATAGGTGAATCGGCGAATGAAGAATCAGCGAATGAAGAATCAGCGAATGAAAGAATCGGCGAATGGAAGAATCGGCGAATGAAGAATCAGCGAATGGAAGAATCGGCGAATGGAAGAATCGGCGAATGGAAGAATCGGCGAATGAAGAATCGGCGAATGGTTGAACAACATCATTCGCTGATTCATTGATTCTTTCATTCTTTCATTCTTTCATTCTTTCATTCTTTCATTCGCTCATTCGCTGACTCGCTGACTCGCTCATTCGCCATTTCATGGTACACTCTCCCCCTATGAAAAAAGCGAGTGTACGCATCAAGGGCCTGGTCGCGCTGATGAACGACGTCCGCGAGCGGTTGAGTGCCGGAATTCCCCCGGAGCGCGCTGACGACTTCCGCGCGATGGTGACGGGCGGCGTGCAGGCCGTGGAGACGATCTGCCGCAAGAATCACATCACGCCGGACGATTTGCCCGCGCAGTCGCGCCGCGCCTACGCTTACCTCAAGAGCCTCGATCTCAGGCATTTGCCGTCGCCTGTCACAAGCGCGCCGGCTGCGCCCAGGACAGTTCGCATCACGAACATCGTTGCTGCTTGCAATTATTACCATGCGATGTTCGCTAAATTGG
>JAKJAB010000313.1 GCA_022707725.1 Chloroflexota bacterium
GCGGGCGCTATGCATCGCTGTGAGGAGCGTCCGCGCGGCCTGTAGCCGCTGGGGATATTCAGGGTCGACGGCCAGGTCCGCGACAACGTGATTGCCCTGTTGCAACTGGTAAAGCAGGTAGCCGACCATGCGCGACGCTTCCCACAAGGCCAACCCACGCAATTCGTCCTGGCGATGCAAGCACGAAGCCAGTTGGCGCTGCCACGGCATCCGAGTATCATGGAAAGCCGTGTACGACGTCAGAATCATCCCAGGGGAAGCCGGGACAATGCCAGTCGGCAGCGGCAGCGGATCGAACGTCCCCGGCTCAAGCGTGAGGACCAACAGATCGCGCTCCCAACGAAAACCCAACTGTTGGTAAAGCGCCAGCCCGCCTTCGTTTTGGGTCAACACCTCCAGGCGCACTGCGCACAGCGCTTGCGCCCGAGCTGTGGCCTGGACATGTTCGACAATCCGCCGCGCAATCCCGCGCCGGCGCCAGGGAGCGAGCACGCCCACGCCGCTCAGCCACCCGACATCCTCACGCACGGCCAGCAACGCAATCGCCACCGGCGTGCCGTCGACGAGCGTCACCACCGACTTCCGCAAGTCGATGTCCTCGACGATGCACATCCGCGCGAACTGCGCCGCGTCGATCCAGATGGGCAGATAATAGTTCATGTACGCCTGATTGATGAGGAGTGTCAGACGGTCATACGACAAGGCCGTCGCCGGAACCAGATCAACCGACAATGACACAGGTTTCTTCATAGTCAATCGCAGCATGGTTTTGAGATTATTGCATCCTACTATATACTGAGAACGATGAAAACGCAACCGATTTCTGATTCTTTGTACATCTCCAAAACCAGGGTATAATGAATGAGTAGATTGCCCGACAACCCATAAAGAGCACGGACCCATTTCTAGAGATGAGGAATAGGAACGATGAGCGCAAATATCGAAGTCCGTAGAGCACGTTTGAGCGACGCTGAACGCATTGCCGATTTCGTGAACAGCGCCCGCACCGAGCGGCGCGTTTCACAGATGGATGTCGCCGAGCGCTTCAGCCAGGTGGGATTCTTGCTGGCCGAGCAGCGGGGGAAAATGGTTGGGTTGGCCGGATGGCGGGTGGAGAATCTCGTCATTTGTCTGACCGATTTTCTGATTGCGCCGGGAGTGGATCGTGTGACGGCAGGTCGTATACTCGTCACCGCTATGGAAAAGGAAGGCGAGTTCTTGCAGGCCGAAGCGTCGCTCCTCTTCCTTCCGACCGACCCAAGCCGGGAATTAGTCGCCTACTGGGAACAATTGGCCTACACCCGCAAAGCTATGACGGAATTGCCAAAGGCATGGCGCGAAGCCGCCCGGGAGTGGAACCCCACGGCCAGCGAAGCAATGATCAAGCAAATCCGCGAGGAATTGATCCGCAGGCCGATGTAGGCCCGGTGCAACGAATGACAAAATGAGCGAGGTGAAATTGATGGAGAAAATCAAGCAATTTGTAACCGCACACCCACAATGGACATCCTGGATTGCGCTTTCTATTGGTATGGTTGTCATCCTCGTCTGGTCGGCGCGGGATGTGGGATTGCTGGCCGGGCAGTGGATCGCGTTGATCATTGCCACCATCGCAGTGGCCGGGCTGGCGGTGTGGATCATCGGGTGGGAAGATGAGGAAGAAGGCGATGACACGGCGGCTGCGATCACAGAGAAGTCGCCCAAAGAGGCATAAACAGCTCCTCTGGGTGATCGAGAGACACACCCCTGGTTATGGCCAGGGGTTTCTTTTTTCAGTTGCGCCTTCTTCGAGATACGTTATAATCTCCCAGGAAACTGTTGGTTTTGGAGGTTCAGCGTTGGTCGAAGAACATATGGGCGAATCTTCGCCCGATGCTGGCGTCGTCGCATCGGTAGAAACGCCAGCGGAGGAGATAACCGAAGAAGAACCCTCGCTAAGTCGCTCTTTCGGTATCCGTTCGTGGTTGCAAGATGTTTTGGAGACGCTGCTGCTGGCAGCAATTCTCTTTTTGGTGATCAATACCCTCACCGGACGTTACCAGGTGCATGGGCAGAGTATGGAACCGAGCCTGCACAACGGTCAGTATCTCATTGCGAGCAAGGTTGTCTACTGGCTGCGCTCTCCCGAACGCGGCGATGTGGTGGTACTCGACCCGCCCGACGGACAAAGTGAAGTACCGTACATCAAACGGGTCATCGGCTTGCCGGGCGACGTGGTGGAGGTCCGCGAGCAGCGGGTGTGGGTCAACGGCGTGGCGCTGAACGAACCGTACATCAGCGCGCCGCCTAACTACACCGGTAACTGGATCGTCACGGAGGATCAATATTTCGTCCTCGGCGACAATCGCAATAATTCAAGCGATTCGCACGCCTGGGGGCTGTTGCCGCGCGAACAGATATTGGGCAAAGCGATTTTTAGTTATTGGCCGCCCGAAACTTGGGGCGTCATTCCCCATTATGTCTTTCCGGAGCTACAAACAGTACAGTAGGGCCTGAGATGGCGTGGATTAAGCAGACGACAATCAGCGGCGCGGAAGCAGATGCGCTCACCACCGACGGAATGGTAGACCAGTCCGAAGGCAGAGTGACGGTATGGGCATGGTTCCGTGACCTGTTGGAAACATTGGTGCTGGCCGTGATTATCTTCCTGGTGGTGAACACCTTCACCGGACGCTATGAGGTGCAGTCGATCAGCATGGAGCCGACGCTACGCGAAGGCCAGTATTTGATTGTGAGCAAAATTGCGTACTGGTTCCACGGACCTGAACGCGGCGACATCATCGTGCTTGATCCACCAAACGAACGGAGCGAGATCCCCTACATCAAGCGCGTGATCGGGCTGCCCGGCGAAAAAGTGGAGGTGCGCGATGGTCGTGTCTGGGTGAATGGCATCGCGCTGAACGAACCGTACATCAGCGGTCCCCCCACTTACAACGAAAACCGCATTCTGGGCGACAATGAGTACCTGGTCTTGGGCGACAACCGCAACAACTCCAGTGACTCGCACATCTGGGGCGTCCTGCCGCGCGAGAACATCATCGGCAAAAGCATCTTCCGCTACTGGCCGCCCGAAAAATGGGGCCTGATCCCGCACTACACTTTCCCCGAGTTGGAGGTGGCCCCGTGAAACCGCCAGAAACCCCCTCTGGTGAGGACGCCCACACCAACTACACCTGCCCCGATTGCGCGATGGGTACCCTCAAGCCGATCAAAATCACCTACACGCGCCGGTGGGGACCGGAGTTGATTGTCGTGCCGGATTTTGCGGCGTGGCGCTGCGATTCGTGTGGCTTCACCCGGTATGACCGCGCCGCACTGGCGCAGATTCGCCTGCTGCTCGGCCCGGATGAAGAGGAACTGGTCGAATCTTACCCCCGCCGCACCCGCACCGAAGGCCCCGGCGAGATCGGCCCACGGCGTTGGATGCCCTGAATCAGCTTGACAAATCGAAAGCCTACGCTACAATGAGCCGTGTTGCCGAGATAGCTCAGCACGGTAGAGCAGGGGACTGAAAATCCCTGTGTCCTGAGTTCAATTCTCAGTCTCGGCACTCAACAACGGGATCGCGTCAGGCGATCCCGTTTTGTTTTTCCACCACGGGATAAGGCGTCCCCTTATGGGAGATTCCATAGCAACGATCACCAAAATGCTCGCGCCGAATCACAAACCGGCACAGCGGGGACGGCGGATTGTAATCCGCCTTAAGCGTCGAAGTAAGACAATTTGCAAGGAGGACAAGATGAAGCGAGGCATTTGCGTTGTAGTTCTACTTGCGGTGTTGATCTCGTCACCGGCCTTTTCAGCTAGCGCGGCCTATGCATCAGAATTGGACCGCGCGCCGGTATCCAGTCAGGCTGTTGCCCCCACCGATCCGATCATCCCCCCAACCTGGGACATCGTCGCCGACAATTTCGAGAGCGGCAGCCTTGCCGCCTGGAGCGCCGTGGAGCCATCGCGCCTGAGCCTGCTGCCCGGCGGCGGGCGCAACGGCTCGACTGGCCTGGCCGTCGCCGTGGGCCAGGATGATGCCTACATTTACCGGAGCCGCGTCGCCTACGCCGTCGAGGGTTATCTCACCTTCTGGCTCAACCCTAATGGCGTCGCGCTGCCGGAACCGACGCCCAATTACTGGCCGCCGGGCACGTCGCTGTGCGCCGGTGAGGTGCGCAGTTCCGCCAGCGATTGGTGGCCGCCGTTAGTCGGCTTCTACCTGCGCAAACCGCCCGGTCAAGGCTACCAGGGCTACATCGCCTACCCCAAAGCGAGTGGCTATTTTTACGACTGGCAATCCGGCGCGTTCGCCCTGAGCGATGGCTGGCAGAAGATCACGCTGGGCTACCGGATCGACACCTGGGTCGCCGTGTGGGTCAACGACACGCTCGTGCGCTCCTACGACAGCGAGGTTGTACACGACGATCCCTCCGGCGACGTGATCGAGTTCGGCAAGGTCAACACCAATTCCAGCAGCACGCCCTCCGGCTCGATCCGCCTCGACGACGTGGCATTCCAGGTGCCGCGCGTGGATGACCTGTGGGTGAACGGCGTCAACGGCAGCGATGCATACAACG
>JAKJAB010000314.1 GCA_022707725.1 Chloroflexota bacterium
CACGACGCAGCGGTACACTGGCTATCTTCTCTCCGAAGCGCTGCTCCTCCCGCTGTTGACGGCGGCCCTGTGGATGACCGCGCGCTGCCTGCGCCACCCCTCGACCAGGAAAGCTGCCGTCGCCGGGCTGCTCTGGGGCCTCGCGCTGCTCACCAAACCGAATGTGCAGTTTCTTGCGCTATTGGCAGGCGTGTCAGCTTTCAGCTTTCAGCCGTCAGTGGCTAGCCATCAGCCAAACCCTACAGCCATCGCGCGTGCCACTTCTCATTTCCCATTTCTCTTTTTCTGGCTCGCCCTCGGTCTAACCCTGTTCCCATGGCTGTTGCGCAACCGTATGGTAGCGGGCCGGTGGATGCTGTCGACGGCCTTCGAGGAAAATCTGGCGCGGGTAAGCGCAGTGGCAACGTTGGCCGAAATCGAAGGCGTGCGCGTCGAACCGTGGACGGAGACGTGGGAACACTACTACGACCGCCTTGTTGCCGATGTGCGTGCGCATTACGGATGGGACAGCCGTGCTCCGCTCCAGGATGCGTGCGCGGAACAGCGACAACGCCAAACCGAGGTAGCGTGCACAGCCAGGGACATCGTGGGCGCTCATCCGTTCAGCTATCTTCGCGCTCATCTGCGCGGCGTTCTGACGAGTTTGCGCGATCCCGGCCATCGCCTGTGGTACCACGTACTGACGGGGCAAGAATGGGAAAGCACCGGCGTCGTCGCCGACATCGGGGCGCGGATGGCATGGGCGCTGGAACGCGGCGCAGTGGGAGACGCGCTGCACGCCCTGTGGACCGAACGGGTGGCGCATCCGCCGCTGCTGGCGGCGCTGCTGTGGTGGGGATTGAGCGCCGCGCGCATCACCGTGTGGTGGCTGTGTGGGCGCGGGGTCTGGCGGCAGCGGCGCACGCCATGGCTTTGGTTGGCGCTGACCGGCAGTATCGCCTATATCCTGCTGCTACCGGGGCCGATCGCGCACGACCGTTTCTACGTGCCGGCGATTCCGCTTGTGACGGTGCTAATCGCCCTGGGAGTCGGGCGTTTTAGCAAATAATTGCTCGCGAATGTCCTGGTTGCTGGAACGCAGTTTGCGCGCCAGTTCCGCCGCAATGCGATGCATAATGTGAAACCCGATTTCGGGATAATCGTAGCAGAGCTTGAGCAAGCGGTCACGCGAAAGACGCAGCAACTGCGTGTCCGCCTGGCAACGTGCCGAGGCCGAGCGGGTGCCCTCGTCCACCAGCAATATTTCGCCGAAGGTGTCATTGTCGCCCAGCACTGTGACCGTCATCGGTTCACTCTGGGTCGTCTGCGATTCCATGAGAATGCCCACCTGCCCGCGCGCCACGATGTAGAGCGCATCGCCGGCATCGTTTTGGTGGAAGATGTACTCGCCGGCGCGATAGCCAATCTCCTCACACACCATCAAGACGAGATCCAGATGAATCTCATTGAGATCACGGAAGAGATCCGATTGCCTTAAAACACGTTTGCTTTCCTGGATGTGCATAGCCTACCCTCACAATCGAACTACAACTCGATCCACTGCAAATCGGCAGTGGTCAAATCCAGAATCGCACAGGTAGCACAGCGCCACCGCGTGCGGCCAATCGCGCCGGGGTTGATGACCCGCGTGCTCCCCAGGGTTTCGTCGTTGGGCACATGGGTGTGTCCATGGATGACATAGCGGTGTTGTCCACCGGATGGGGCGCGGATCAAGGTTTCAAGGCGCTGCCAGCTATCACCGTGCGTCAGCGCGATGGACGCGTCATTGAAACTGAGTTCGTGAACGCGAGCCAGTCGTTCTGCACCGAAACATTCGGCTACCGCCAGCGCCAGCTTGGGATCGTGATCCATATTACCTCTGGCGATCCACATATCGAAGTCGGCGAACAGCTTAAGCGTAAACGCTCCGGTCACGTCCCCCGCGTGCAACACGGTCTTCACCTGCGCCTGCCGGAAGCGCGCCAGAGCCAGGCCGAGCGTACGCTCCTCGTCGTGCGTGTCCGAGATCAAGCCAATCCGCATTACCATCTATCCCAGGATACTATGACATCCACACGGAATCAATTCTCACGCACATCGGCGACCGTGACATCCAGGGTCTCCATCGCTTTAACCAGCGCTACACGCTCGACCCCACGAACTTTGACCATCATCGCCCCTCCGCCATCCGGCCGATGGAATGTCCCCAAGGCAATGATGTCGCCGCCGAGCGCGGCGATACTGCCGGTAATGCGACTGAGCGCTCCTGGTTCATCGACGAGGTGCAACGTGAGGCGCACCCCCGGCTGGCGCGCTCCCATCATCGTCAGAATGGTCTTGAAAACGTCCGTCTCCGTGATGATGCCCACCAGGCGATCACCATCCATGACCGGCAGGCCGCTGATTTTGCAATCGGCCATGATGCGGGCCGCCTCTTCCAAGGAAGCGTCGAGGGTGATGGTGGTAACGTTCTTGGCCATGATCTCTTCGACTTTGAGTTTGGAGAGCAGATAGCCTACTTCGTAGACGCTGAGACTGGTCGCCGGCGAAGGCGAGGCATAGAGCAAATCCTTCTCGGAAATAATACCAACAAGTTTACGCTTCTTGTTGAGAATCGGCAACCGGCGCACGTTATGCTGGCGCATAAAGCTCAACGCCTCGGCAACCGGCATATCGGGGTTGATCGTCACAGGATTGGGGGTCATACAGTCTTTGACTAACATACATGCCTCCTGAAAATAGTCAGAATGCTCCTAATTGGCACTGCACAATGCGGATGCCCATCTGATCGGCGATATAACCGACCAGCATTTTGGGGACGGCGAATTCTGCGGCCACCTGCCACGCGCGCACACAGGGCAGCTTGCCATCCGCATCCAGCGCGGTACGGATGGCGGCTTCCAGGTCCTCAGGCACGGGATGGTCGGCGATGTTAGACACCGCCCATCCTTTGGTATGGCCCGGATAGCCATACAGTCCCAGTTGACAATGATCCAGGCCTACCCCCAATGCGTCGGCGGTCTGTCCAACGACAAGCGGCGCCACTTGAGCCGATTCCGCAATCGCAAAGGCTTGCGCACACGCCAGTTTGCCTTCCTTAGCGTGCGCCTCGACCGCGGCAGCCAGCATAGGGTTCACCACAAAACCAGCGGGCACTTTCTTATCCTTCACAGCATCCTCCTCAAATGTAGTCACATTATCCTTAGTGCAGCGATCCTGGCGATATTCGTATCAGCTCACCGCCATTCTGATGTAAGCATATACTGACCTCCCAAAATTGCAAATATGAAAAGCCGTCTATAATAGTCTATGGAGTTGTGCCTGCTGTGACACCTGCACAAACTCCATAATGATCATTTCAATCCTATTCTGCACTCTCAATTAAACAGAGGAGGCAATATCATGTGGCAAGAGTTCAAAAAGTTCGTCATGCGGGGTAACGTTTTTGATCTGGCCGTCGGCATTATCATTGGCGGCGCGTTTGGCAAGATTGTGACGTCTTTCGTCAACGACATCTTGATGCCGCCCATCGGAGCGCTTCTCGGCAAGGTCGATTTCGCGAATCTGTTCATCAGTCTGACTGGGGATAAGTACGCGAGTTTGGCGGCAGCGCAAGAAGCCGGCGCGGCGACGATCAACTACGGGATGTTCCTCAATACCATATTGGATTTCATCATCGTTGCCCTTGTGATCTTCCTACTCATTCGCCAGGTCAACAAGCTAAAGAAAGAAGAGCTTGCCGCCGCTCCGACAACCAAGCCCTGCCCGTACTGCAAAACCGATATCCCCCTCGCAGCCACGCGCTGCCCGCATTGCACATCACAGTTGGAAGGATAGTTTTTCCCTTTCACTCTGAACCTAGATTGCAAGGCTACACAAAAAAAAGGACGGGGGCAATAGCCTCCGTCCTTATCGTCAACGGCTAGTGCGTTACTGTTTCAAGACCAAGGGCAGGTACACTGCCGCACGCACCAAGACATCGACGCTTGCGGTCGCGTGCAATCCATTGGCATCGACCACGAGTAAAGTGATTTTGTTCGCCATCAACACACCTTTGATATCAGGATGCAACGCCGGGCTATCCAGTTTGAGATCAGCGCCCAGCGCACCATCCACACTGGATGTCCATAGATACATATAGGGTTTCTGTCCACCCTCGACGGCCCCATCCAGGGTAACGCTTTGCCCGGCTTTGATGGTTGCGCCGGGCGCGGGGCTGGTGATGCTGACCTGCGGAAGCGCCAGTGGATCGTCTGCGGCGGGGACGTAGATGTTGACGTCGCTGGCGACGAGCGCAGCCTCGGCGGCGGTAGTCTGCAAATGCAACGAAAGTCCAACCGTCTCCGTGTACAGGTCGGCAACGAACACCCACACCGGGATGAGTTGTGTCTGGCCGATGGAGAGGGCTTGCTCGTAGTAGGCCAGCGTTGGATCGGGTTTGCCGGTGCGGTCGTAGGTGAGCGCCAGCGGCGGCTGCGCCAGAGCAATGCTGGGGTCAGCCAGGAATTCGGTCCAGGCTCGATTCGCAGTCTTGATGGGGACGGTAACCGGCGCGGCAGCTTGCAGATTTATGCCGTCACC
>JAKJAB010000315.1 GCA_022707725.1 Chloroflexota bacterium
ATTACTTCGATCTCAAGGGTATCGCCGAGGCGCTTCTGCGGTCACTCGCGCTGGAGGACAAGGCGCAGTGGGCTAAGGGCCAGCATCCGTCGTTCCATCCAGGACGTTGCGCTGTCGTGACGGTCAACGGCTGCGAACTTGGTGCCGTGGGCGAACTGCATCCGCTGGTGCGAGAGGCGTTCGATCTGCCGGAGCAACCGGTCGTGCTGCTGGAATGGGATTTGGATGCATTGCTCGACGCCGCGCGCCAGGCCGATGCCGAGAAGAAGATCGGCATCCTGTCCAACTACCCGCCGGTATACGAAGACCTGGCCCTGGTGGTGGATGAGAGCCTGCCCGCCGCCGAGGTGCAGCGCGCGATTCTGGACGCGGGACGTCCACTGGTCACGCAAGCGTTGCTCTTCGACGTGTACCAGGGCGAGCAGGTGGGCGCGGGCCGCAAGAGCCTGGCCTTCGCGCTCACGTACCAATCGCCGGGCAAACCGCTGGACGAACGCGACGTCGCCAAACTGCGCGAGCGCGTCATCAAATTGGTGCAGAAACAGCTCAATGCCACGTTGCGTGGCGCATAGGTTCTACGGCAATTGCGTGACAGTAATTTTTCTCAACGGATTCAACGAAATTTAACGGATATTTTTCCGTTGAGGTTATTCTTAATGGAGGTTTTCTATGCAAAAGCAAAGTCTTAACGAGCAATGGCGTTTTCACTTTGGCGATCCGCACGAGTGGTGGGGACACATCGGCGACGTCTCCACCTGGCGCGTGGTCGATCTGCCCCACGATTGGAGCGTCGAATTAGACCGCGCGGCGGACAACCCGAGCGGCGCATCCGGCGGCTTCTTTACAATGGGGCGCGGCTGGTATCACAAAACCTTCGACGCGCCGGAGGCGTGGCGCGGAAAGAAAGTATTTGTCGAATTCGAGGGCGTCTACATGAACGCCGAAGTGTGGCTCAACGGTACACTGCTCGGTCGCCATCCGTATGGCTACACCAGCTTCGTGTACGATCTCACGCCGTACCTCAACGTGGGCGGGGAGAATGTGTTGCGCGTGATGGTCGATAACAGCCACCAGGGCAACAGCCGCTGGTACTCCGGCTCCGGCATCTACCGTCACGTGTGGCTGATGGCGGCCGATCCGGTTCACGTCGTCGCGTGGGGCGTTTACGTCACCACGCCGGAAGTCTCAGCGGATAGGGCGCAGGTGCAGGTGGAGACGTCGGTAGTGAACGAGACAGCCCTAGCTTGCGACGCCGTCGTCCGCACGAGCGTCGTCGCGCCGAACGGCGCCGTGGTCGGCGCGACGGAAACCGGAATGAGGCTAGACCCTGGCGACATGCAGGTCTATCGGCAAAACATCGAGGTGGCGCAACCGGCGCTGTGGTCGCCGGAGACGCCGTGGCTGTACTGGCTGGAGACAGTGGTGATGACGGGCGACCGCATCGTAGACACCGCCACGACGCCGTTCGGCATCCGCAGCCTGCACTTCGACGCGCAGACCGGCTTCCTGCTCAACGGGCAACCGGTGTTGCTCAAGGGCGGCTGCGTGCATCACGACAACGGCGTGGTGGGCGCGGCGGCCTATCCCCGCTCGGAGGAGCGCAAGGTCGAAATCCTCAAAGCCAGCGGCTACAACGCGATCCGCTGTGCGCACAATCCGCCCTCGCCGGCGTTTTTGGATGCGTGCGACCGGCTGGGGATGTTGGTGATCGACGAAGCCTTCGATTGTTGGCGCGTGGGCAAGAACCCGGGCGACTATCACGCCAGCTTCGACGACTGGTGGCAGCGCGACCTGGATAGTATGCTCTACCGCGACCGCAATCATCCGAGCATCATTATGTGGAGCATCGGCAACGAAGTCCACGAGCGCGCCGGAGAATCGAACGGCGTAGCGTTGGCGCACATGCTGGCCGATCGCGTGCGCGCGGTGGATCCGACACGCCCTGTCACGGCAGCGATCAATGACGGGCACAATGCGTGGCCGTGGGAACAGAGCGACGGCGTATTTGCCGCGCTGGACGTCGGCGGCTACAACTACCTGCAACGCCAATACCGCTCAGACCACGAGCGCCGCCCGGAGCGGGTGATGTACGGCTCGGAATCCACAGCTAAGGAAGCTTTCGAGCACTGGATGGACGTGCTGGATTTACCCTACGTCATCGGCGATTTCGTCTGGACGGCGCTGGATTACCTGGGCGAGGCCGGGATCGGTCGGGTATACTTCGAGGATGAGCCGTTCAACTTCCTCGGCGCGTATCCGTGGAACCAGGCCAACTGCGGCGATCTCGACCTGTGTGGCTTCAAGCGCCCGCAGTCCTACTACCGCGACGTGCTGTGGGGGAACGGTGACCCGCTTTACATTGCCGTCCATTACCCCGTCCCCGCCGGCAAAACGCCGAAGACGACGTACTGGGGCTGGCCGGACGTCGATGCGAACTGGACGTGGCCGGGCCGGGAGGGAGAGACCTTCCAGGTGGACGTCTATTCCGCGTGCGAGCAGGTAGAGCTATTCCTCAACGGCGCTTCACTCGGCGCGCAACCGACCACACGGGCGGAGCGTTTCACGGCGACGTTCACCGTCCCCTACGCGCCCGGTACGCTCAAGGCCGTCGGATACAAAGACGGGCAAGCCATCGCCGAGCGCGAGCTTTGCACCGTCGCTGCGCCGGCCGGCCTCCGGCTCACACCCGACCGCGACTGGCTCAAGGCCGAGGCCGGCGATCTCAGCTTCGTCACCGTCGAAGTGGTGGATGCGGAAGGGCGAATGCACCCGCAAGCCGCTCACCCGATCTTCTTCACAGTGATGGGCGCAGGGTCGCTGCTCGCCGTCGGCAACGGCAACCCGGCCAGTGAGGAGGCCTACCAGGGCAATCAACGCCGCGCCTATCGCGGACGGTGCCTGGCAGTGGTGAAAGCCTCCAGCGAACCGGGCGAAATCCGCCTGCGCGCCCAGGCCGATGGGCTGGAGGCGGCGGAAGTGGTCATCCAGGTGGGCGGTTGACAGACTCTTGCTGTTCAGTTGCTTCCGCTGGATCACAATCCAGCGGAAGATTATGATCCGCCGCCAGCATGATATGAATGTAGCACGGCCCCGCCGTTATAGCGGGGCCGTGTTTTTGCGTTTCACACGTTCTTGATGTGCGTCAGGTCGCCATCTGTCGCGGCTTTCAGGATCGGCCCCATGGAATCATCCACCGTATCCGCCGTGAACGGCACGGGCATATTCTGCAGCTTCATCTTGAGCTGCGGGTCTTTGGCGGCGACGAGCGCCCGTTCGATGTGCGCCGGGGTGAAGCCGGGGACCTCGTCCAGCCGGGTGGGGAAGCCGATGCGCCGGGCAAAAACGAACATCGCTTCGGCCACGGCAACGCCCAAGTCGCGCCCGTGGAGGCGGCTGACGTCGCCGGTGGTCAGGCCGGCGTCCGCGTAGATGCGGGCCAGCGCCCGCAACGGCGCTTCGATAGCCGGGGCGAAGAAGACGGTGTAGTAGGGGTTCATCAGCGCGCAAGCCCGCCCGTGGCTGAGGATGTCCACAAGCGAAAAGCTGGTGAGATGCCCGCCGTTCGTCCCGCCGAGCATAATGGCGTAGCCGCCCAGGTCGGTCGCCAGGCACAGCGCCTCGCGGGCCTCGGCGTCGCGCGGATGTTCCAGCGCGCGCGGCAGATAGTTCACCACCAGGCCGATGACGGCCTCGGCGACGGCCTCGATCTGCGCATAGTTGGGCTTGCCGACCGCGCCGTACAGCACTTCCAGCGCGTGGGAGATGCCGTCCAGCGCGCCGTCGGTCGTGAGCGCGGGGGGCGCGCCGTAAGTCACGGTGTAGTCGAAGAGAGGCGCAACGGGGATGATGGCGTCATCTACGATGAGTTTCTTCTGGCCGCTCGCCGTGTCGGTGATGTTGGCGTATTTGGTGAGGTGCGCGGCGGAACTGGCCGCTGTCTGGATGGCAACGTGCGGGGTGAGCGTTTTGCCGCTGGCTTGGAGCGCCGTCGTCACCAGCCCCGTACCGAAGTAGTCGTCGATCTCGCCGCCGAGCGTCCGCAAAACTTCGGCGGCTTTTGTCGCATCGGTGGGGCTGCCGCCGCCAAAGCTGACGATGACGTCGGGATCGAACGCCCTGAGCGCGTCGGCGATGCGGAACAGGTCCTCGCGGGGCGCGTTGGGCGCTGCGCCGGGCACTTCACCCACCAGCGCCACACCGGATTGGGCCAACGCCTCGCGGATGGTCTGCACGAAGGCGTCGCTGCCGGGGAACGTGCTGCGCACCAACACCGCGCGTTTTCCCCACGTCGCCGCAATCGCACCGGCGCGCGGGAGCACGTTCGTCCCGAAAAGATAGCGGTCACCTTTGAAATCGCGCAATAGCGCCCGCGCTTGTGTAAATTTTGGCATTGTGAACCTCCGGTAAGTCTGATCGTCGCTAGTCGGATAGGTATAGGGTACACCAAAGGGGGAGTTTTTCAAGATGCGGCAATCCCCTGTCTCCCCGGCCTTTAGGCCACATTCGCGAAAAGCTCATTGACAATTGATGTGGTGTTCATGCCACAGGCGG
>JAKJAB010000316.1 GCA_022707725.1 Chloroflexota bacterium
CCGCCCCTGACCGAATGGCCCGCGGAGGGCTACGCGCGGATGGATTACAACGTGGACGTGCTGCCCGGCATGCCGCCCGGCGACTACACGTTGGCGCTGTCCTTGTTCGATTGGGAAACACTCGAACCGGCGTCGGTGCTGGGCGCGGATAGCAATCCCGTGGGACCGGAATTCGTGCTTGGTCAGGTGCGTGTCTTACCGCCCAGTCGCGCGCCCGATGTAGCTGGACTCGGCGTGCCGGAGGATGCGCGCGTGCAGCGCTGCGGCGCGCTGGGCCTCTGGTCGATGACGGCGGATCGCGCGCAGGCCGCGCCGGGCGACGTGGTCGCGCTGCGCTGGGTGTGGGAGGCGCTGGACGCGATGCCGGTGTCGGCGATGGCGACGGTGAGTCTCCGCGACGCCGCAGGCGCCGTCGTCCGTACCTGGTATTTGCCGCCCACAGCAAGTTGGTGGCCGACCGATCTATGGCGTCCGGGCGACCGGTGGATCGGCCAGCCAATTCTGCGTTTGCCCGGCTCAGTCGAAAGCGGCGATTACGTGCTGCGCGTCGGATTGCCCGGCTGCGCGGATATGGCCGAAGTTGCGCTGCGCATTGTCGCGCCGGAGCGCCGTTGGGATGTCCCCGCCGGTTTCACCGCGACGGATGTCGCCTTTGAGGAAGTGATCCGGCTGGCGGGATACGATATGGATGTGCTCTCTGTCGCGCCCGGTGATTCGTTGACGGTGGCACTGGCCTGGCAGGCGTTGGCCGAGATGGAGACGTCATATCGCGTGTTCGTTCACCTGGTCGGCGCGGAGGGACAGGTGCTCGCGCAAAGCGACGGCGAACCCGCCGGGTGGACGCGCCCGACGACCGGTTGGGCCGTCGGCGAAGTCGTAGTGGATGAGCGAGTTGTTGCAATACCTGGTGATACTGTGCCGGGCGAGTACGAGATCCGCGTGGGGCTGTACGTGCTCGATGGGCCGCGCCTGTTGACGGCCTCGGGCGAGGATGCGGTGGTGTTGCCGGTAGACGGTAGACAGTAGACGGGGGATTTAGGGCCGGTAGCCCAGGTCGGCAGCGCGGATGAAGGCTTGTTGTGCGTCATTGGACCGGCCTACGGCTTGCAGGGCCAATCCGCGATAGTAATGCGCCGCTCCCAGGGTGGGGGCCAGCTCGATTGCTGTGTCCAACGCGCCGACGGCTGCTCTGGGGTCGCCTGTCATCAACCGGAATTGCCCCAGGAGCAGGTGCGCCTCACCGTCGTCGGGCGCGAGCTGGATGGCGCTCTGGATGGCGCGGAAGGGGTATTCAGCGTGGATGAGATGCCGCTCCAGGGAGAAGCGCGCGGCGGCTTTGGCGATGTCCGCGTCTGTCGGGGCGCTGTCGAGGGCGGCGGCGACCCAGACGTCGACCTCGTCATAGCGTCCGGCCTGGGCTGTGGCTTCGGCCAATGCCAGGCACGGCGCGGGATTGTGCGGATCGAGGGCGCGCGCGCGGAGCAGGCTCTCCCGCGCGGCGTTGGTCTGCTGTTGGCCGAGGTAATACGTCCCCAGCAGCAGCCAGCCGAGCGGCATTTCTGGCGCGAGTGTGGTCGCGGTGACGAGGTGTTCTTCCGCCTCCGCAAGCCGGCCCAGCCGCGTTAGCGCTTCACCGAGCCAGGCGTGCGTTTCGGCGGTGGCTGCGCTGCTGGTGGCGGCGCGGGTAAGCACGCAAGCCGCCAGCGGCCAGTTCCCGCTGCGAATCAGCGCGGCGGCCAGTTCTATATCGGGATCTGCCTCACCATTGGTCTCGGCGCACAACGCTGTTTCGCGCAGGCGTGCATCTATTTCGCATAACAAAAGTGCATCCGGCGCGAGCAAGCCCCAGGTGAGCGCTGCATCGCGGTCGTCTGGCGCAGCTTCGTGCCAGCGCCGGGCCACGGTCGTGGCGGCGATGCACTGGTAGTCTTGCAGGTAAGCTGCGGTGAGCAGTTTGAGAGCTATCGCGTCATTGGGGTAGGCGTGCAGCCGCTCGGTAGCCTGGTGGGCGACTTGCGGCCAGTCTCCTGCTTGCGCGAGCAGTTCCAGACGCAGGTCAGCGTGCTCATGAGCGGATGCGCCCTGGCGAATCGCATCGTCAAGCGCGGCCAATCCGGCTTGTGGGCGTTGCCACAGCAGATAAAGGCGCGCCAGTTCCAGGATTGGTTGCGGGTCGCCGGGCGCGGTCTGAATGGCGGCGCGGTAGGTGGTTTCGGCGACAGTGTATTCTCCGGCGGCACTATAGTCTGCGGCGGCGCGCAGAGACTCGGCGACGACGTCCGGCGTGACAGGCGGCGTGACTGGAGTGCACTGCGACACGAGCAACAGCGTGAGCAACAGCGGGATCAGCCAGCCGTAGCGTTGGGGGTGGGGGGCGGGTCGTTTTATCACATCGTCTCCTTGACCGTATTCTACCACGCAATTTGCCTTTTCCCGCGCCGCTATTACAATACGGGGCAAGAGTTACGAATTGCGAGTTGCGAATTACGAATTGCGAGTAATGTTTGAGGGTAGATGCTATGCAGATATTGGTTGTGGATCCCAATGAACCTTTTGCGATTCTGCTATCTGAGGAACTGAAGCGCGAAGGTTATACGGTCGATATGTGTACGCGCGGCGCAGATGCGCTGATGTTGGCCCGACGCCAGCATCTCGATCTGGCGATCCTGGATATGGCTTTGGCCGATCCCGATGCGCTCGAGTTGGCGCATGCGTTGCGCGAGACAGATCCCGCGATGCGGTTGATGCTCATCCCGCTGATGGGGGAATCGCTTTCGCCCCAGGCGACGCAGCTTGCCGTGCAGGGGGTGCTGCCCAAGCCCTTCTTCTTGCCTGAACTTCCCGGGTTGATACAGGCGGCATTAAGCGCGCCGATGGATGGCGCTGCCCCTGCCACGCCGGCGAAGACGCCGGCAGTGGGGCCTGGTGCGCCGGTGAGTTCCGGCAAGCCGGTGAGCGCTGGCCCGCCGGCAGAACCCGCCCCGCCACTCGACGAGAACATCTTTGGCCCGGAGATCAATGTTGAGCCGGTTATCAAGATCACGCCGCGCGCGGAAACGCCGAAGCAACCTGAAAAAGTTGAACCGGTCAAACCCTCTGTCCCACCGCCGCCACCGCCAGTCCAGGCGACGCCTGCACCGTCCCCTGCGCCGATCCGCGCTGTGGTTCCACCTGTCGTCGGGGAAGGCGAGGAGGGGTACGGCATTTCTTATGACGCCTTTGTGGCCCACCGGCTTGAGGTTGAACGGGCCATGAACGTCTTGCTCAACGACGTGGGGGCGGATGCGGTATTGCTCACATTCGGCGGCGGTTTGTTGACGTGGGTCGGGGGACTGGCGCAATCCGAGGCGGAGTCCATCTCGCGGGCGATCATCCATGGCTGGCGCACCTCTGCCGAGGTCGCGCGCATTTTGGGCCGCGAACAGGTGCGCTTCGAGCAGAGTATCGCCGGTGGCGATTATATGCTGTACGCGCTGAGTGTGGAGGTCAACGCGATTATGGGCGTCGCGGTGCGCGGGTCCGCGCCTTTAGGCTTGATGCGTCACCACGCGCGCACGACGGTAGAACAGATCGCCCGGCTTTGCCGCGCTTGAATAAAACCAATGGGGTTCACCGCGCTTGCGTTTATTTTGCTCCTGGTAGCGACTTATCTCCTGGCGTCTCACCGTTACGTGTGGGACGCCTTTCTGCTGTTGGGACTCACCGCCCTGGCATTGCTGTGGCGTCTGGCGCACGCCGTCGCACCTGAACGCAGCCCGTGGATAAAACCGGCGCAGCTCTTGCCGCGCACGCCGGCCGGATTGGGGAGGCTGGCGGCGCTCGTCGTTGCGGCGCTGGTTGCGCTGGCGGCCCGCCGGGAGGGCGTCCCTCGCGACTTCACCGCGCTCTTGCTCTGGTGGTTGTTTGCCGTGAGCGGCTTTGCCGCCACGTTGCTCATTCCCCTGCTGCGCAAAAAGCGCGCTGTCGATTTCCCCGCGCTGGAGCGATATGGCTTGGCGGTGTTGCTGCTCGTCGCGTTCCTGGTGCGCGCGGTGGCGTTGGATCGCATCCCGGCGAACCTCGGCGGCGACGAGGGCACGCAGTTGGTGGACAGCCTGAATTTGATGGCGCGCCCACTCGACAATCCCTTTGCGACCGGCTGGTATTCGGTCCCGACGATGTCATTTCTGGCGTATGGCGCGGCGATGCGGGTCTTCGGCGCGACCATCGCGGGCGGGCGGATGCTTTCGGCCTTGGCGGGGACGCTCACCGTGCTGACGACGTTCCTGCTGGCGCGGGCGCTCGGCGGGCGGCGTGTGGGCTGGGTCGCGGCGTTGCTGCTCACGTTTTCGCACTATCATATCCACTTTAGCCGGCTGGCCTCCAACCAGATTTTCGATCCGTTGATCGGGACGTTGGCGCTGTGGCTGGTGTGGCAGGCGCTGCAATCCGGTCGCTGCTCCTCTAAAAATGACAAATGGCAAATGGCAAATAGCGTTTGTCGCGCCGGCGTCTTGTCTGGGTTATACCGGGATTGCACCTGTTTGTGGGGCCTTGCGGGTCTCGT
>JAKJAB010000317.1 GCA_022707725.1 Chloroflexota bacterium
TATCTGCTGGGGTTGCCGGAGGCGCTGGCAACGCCGCGCCTGGCGACGCCGCGTCTGCGCGTGTCGCCGGGCAGCGTGGGGATCGCTGGAGCGCAAACAGGCGTGTATGCATTGTCCACGCCGGGCGGCTGGCGCATCATCGGGTGCACGGCTCTCGCGTTGTTCGATGCGGTGCGCGCTGAGCCGTTCGCTCTGCACGCGGGTGATCGCGTGCGGTTTACGCCGCTATGAGCAGCCTGACGATGCTTGAAGTGCTCGATCCCGGCCTGTTGACGACGGTGCAGGACGCCGGGCGTCAAGGGTGGGCGCGCTATGGCGTGCCGCCTTCCGGCCCGCTGGACGCCGTTGCCTTTGCCGCCGCAAACGATTTGGTGGGCAATCCACCCGGCGCAGCGGCGCTCGAAATCACGCTCACCGGCCCGACGCTGTGGGTGGGATGCGAGGGCCTGATCGCAGTGTGCGGCGCGGACTTCGAGGTGTGGGTGGGGGCGCTGCCTGCGCCGACGTGGCACGCGGTCTACGTACGGGCCGGGCGGATCATCACGTTTGGGGCGCGGCGGAGCGGCGCGCGGGCGTATTTCGCCGTTTCCGGCGGGATTGCGTTGCCGCCGTTTCTGGGCTCGCAGGCGACGTATCTACCGGGCGGGTTCGGCGGTTTGGACGGGCGGGCGTTACGCGCCGGAGATCGGCTTCCGCTGGGCGCTGCGACCTTGCCCAATCCGGCCCAGTACGCCGGGCGCGTCTGGCCCGTGGATCGCCGTCCGCCGTATACGCCGCAGCCGGTGTTGCGCGTGGTGTTGGGGCCGCAGGATGATTATTTCACCGCTGACGGGCTGACGACTTTCCTCAATAGCGCTTATCAACTTACACCCGAAGCCGACCGGATGGGTGCGCGGCTGTATGGGCCGCCCATTGCGCATCGCGGGCCGACCGGCATCGTATCGGATGGGGTGGTCGCGGGCAGTGTCCAGGTGCCGCCGGATGGGCAGCCGATTGTGATGTTGGCCGACCACCAGACGACGGGCGGCTATCCCAAGATTGCCACGGTCATCCGCGCCGATCTGCCATTGCTGGCGCAGTGCTTGCCCGGCGCGAGTGCCGCGTCCTGCGTCGTGCGCTTTGCGGCGGTGTCGTTGGCGGAAGCGCAGCGTGCATTCTCGAACCTATGCGAAGGTCGCTAATATATCTGTAACCGGCTTGTAATTTTACACACAATGTTTTTCCCTTATCATGGTGTTAGTGGGACGATGTAACTTGAAAGGGGGAAAGCTGTGCCAACTTACAACGTTAACGGACAAAACATTCACGTGATGGAAGAGGGGACGCCGGGACGGCAGGTGGCGCTGTTGATCCACGGGTGGTCTAGCTCGTGGTATGCGATGTCCCCGTTGATTGGGCTGTTGGCTCAGCGTTTTCGCGTCATTGCGGTGGATTTGCCGGGGTACGGGCAATCGCCGCGCCTACCGGAACGCACGACGATTCCGGAGTATGCCGATCTGCTGGCGGAGTTGATTGCGCAGGTCAGCGACGGCCCGACGGTTTTGGTCGGCCACTCGATGGGGGGGATGACGAGCGTGACGATGGCGTTGCGGCATCCGGCGTTGGTCGAACGTATGGTGCTGCTCGGTCCAACGATCACAGGGAAGTTGTCGCGCTACATCAACGCGGTTGTCTCGCCGATCACGCTGTTGGAACGTTTTGGCCTGGGCAGTTTCATCGTTTCGTTTGTAGAACGGGGCATCGTCGGCTTGAGTGACCGGATTATGCGCCCGGCCTCTTTCGCCGAACGTACTGATATCACGCACGATGATTATCTGCGCTTGCGAGAGGATGCGCGTCGTCCGGGTCAAGGCAAGGTGCGCGCTGAGTGCTATTACGCGATGCGTGCAAACAACTTGAGCGGGCAGCTTGCGAAAGTCGAGCCGCCCGCGCTGGTGATTTGGGGCGCGGAGGACAATACCGTGCCGTTGCGGGATGCGGGCGTCGTCGCCGATGAGTGGCCCAACGCCGATTTGCGTATTTTGCCGAAGGCCGGGCACTGGCCCCAGTTCGAAGCGCCACAGACCACCCGCCGTCTCGTGGCTGCCTATCTCGGGTTGCCACTTTCCAGCGATAAGATCTATACACCGGTGGATGATAAGGCGCTCGGGCAAATCCGCGACATCGCGCAGTTCCTGGCCCATTCCGACATCGCCAACAACCTGAATCTGGCACAGCGCATCCGGTTGGCCGCTCAGGCCATACAGCGAAGTTACGCGGCGGGAGAAACGATTGCGGCCACGAGCCAGGCGGGTAGTGAGTTATACATCATCTTCAGCGGGACGCTCGAGGTGTGGAGTGATCCCGATGGGCCTGGGGTGGGTGATCCGACCCACAAACAGCTGGTTACGCATTTGCGTCCTGGCACGATGACGGGCGAGTATGCGATGTTCGATCAGGGTGCGCGCAGCGCTGACCTGGTCGCCGGGAAGTCGGGCGCGACGGTGTTGGCTTTCGACCGCGAGCGCTTGTTGGCGCTGTGCGAAGATGATGCTGTGCTTGGCGCGCGATTGCTGTGGAACATTGGCACGGCGATGACGCAGCGCGTGCGCTTCATCATCTGGCAGTTGCAGCGGGCGAGCCGCAGGATGGAAGCGGCGAAGCGCGCAAAGGAACAGGAAGGCATCGATCCGACGTACAAACACCAACCGACTTGATTTTGGATTTTAGATTTTGGATTTTAGATTTTGGATTTTGGATTGTGGGAGCGGGATTTGGTTTAACCAGGCGCGGGCGGCTCTGGGGGAACGCAGACGGATGACGGTGAGGTGCTATTCCGCTTGCATCGCCAACGCGATAGCGCCGAGGACGCCGGCGCGGTTGCCCAGGCCCGGCGGGACGATGTAGCTGTCGATGTCGCGCAGGATTTCGGGCACGCGGACGTAACCGTTGAGCAGGTCTCGCACCTCGCGGCGGATCAGCGGGAACAGGTGCGCTTGCTGCATCACGCCGCCGCCGAGGATGATGCGTTGCGGGCAGAGCGTGACGACGAAATTGGCGCACGCCAGCCCGATGTAGTGCGCTTCCAACGCCCACGCGGGGTGGTTGGATGGGAGTGTTTCGGCGCGTTGCCCCCAGCGGGCTTTGATCGCCGGGCCGTTTGCCAGCCCCTCGAAGCAGTCGCCGTGGTAGGGGCAAGCGCCGGGGAAGGGGTCAGCGTCGAAGTCGTGCGGCAGGCGGATGTGCCCCATCTCCGTGTGCATCAGGCCGTGCAGCAGGCGGCCTTCCACCATTGCGCCGCCGCCGATGCCCGTGCCGACTGTGAGATAGATGAACGTCTCCAACCCCTGCGCCGCGCCCCACGTGCCCTCGCCGAGCGCGGCCCCGTTGACGTCCGTATCGAAACCGACGGGAACGCCCAGCGCCGCGCGCACCGGCCTGGCAAAGTCGGTATTGCCCCAGCCGGCTTTGGGCGTGGAGGTGATGTAGCCCCAGGTGGGCGAGCGCGGGTTCGGGTCCACCGGCCCGAACGCGGCGATGCCTACCGCGCGCAATGTCGTGCCCTTGGCGATTGCGCCGCGAAAGAAATCGATGGTTTGGCCGATAGTTTCCTCTGGCGTTGTTGTCGGAAACCGGATTTCATCCACAATGTTGTCGGGGCCGCTGCCCACCGCACAGACGAACTTCGTACCGCCAGCTTCGATGCCGCCGAACAGGTCCATAGTGCCTCCCTTTGTTTACCCAAACCGCCCGGTAATGTAGTCTTCGGTGCGCGTGTTCTTGGGTTTGAGGAACATCTCGCGACCCGGGCTATGCTCCACTAATTCGCCTTGCAGGAAGAACGCGGCCCAATCCGCCACGCGCGCAGCCTGCTGAACGCTGTGTGGGACGATGACGAAGGTATAGCTGAGTTTCAGCTCTTGTAGCGTCGCCTCGATTTTGGCGGTGGAAATCGGATCGAGACCGGAAGTGGGTTCGTCCAGCAAAATCACTTCCGGTTGCAGCGCCAACACGCGCGCCAGGCACAACCGCTGTTGCTGCCCGCCGGAGAGCGCGTGCGCCGGATCGCCCAGGCGGTCGTGGACTTCGTCCCACAGCGCCGACTGTTGCAATGAGCGGGTCACGGCGGCGTCGAGCGTGGCCTTGTCGCGCACGCCGGCCAGTTCCAGGCCGTAGGTGATGTTGCGGTAGATGCTCATCGGCAGGGTGACAGGCCGTGCAAAGACGATGCCCACGCGCCGTCTCAAGCGCACGATGCCGTAGTGTGGTTGCGTAATATCCTCGCCGTCCAGGAAAATATGCCCGGTCTGTTCGACCACGTCCGTCAGGTCGTTCAGACGGTTCATCGCCCGCAGCAGCGTGCTCTTGCCGCCGCCGGAGGGGCCAAAGAGGACGTTGATCTGGTTAGCGTAGATGTCGAGCGTGATGTCGTGCAGGCTCTCCGTCCCGTCGGAGTAACGCAGGCCGAAGTCTTCGATGTGGATTTTAACGTCGCCGGCCATTACCAGAACCTCTGCTTGCGGTAATGATTGCG
>JAKJAB010000318.1 GCA_022707725.1 Chloroflexota bacterium
GCTCGCCATACCGCTCCGCTCGTTGAACTCAATCGTCGGTTCCAGCGAAATCGTGATCACCGCGCCGGGGTAGAATCTGGAGACGAAAGGCTGGTCGAGCCATCCGCCGGCCACATCGATGCGGTAAGGGATGCGGCATAGATCGCGCAAGGCCGTCGTCGAGCGCGCAGCCAGGCCGGGATGCGGTTCGCGCCGCAACACGAGATATTCGATGCCGAGCGATTCGCACAACTCACGCTTCGCCGGCGTGCTGCCTTCCTCGTTGACGATGAAAATGTCGGGCCGGATGGACCGCAGTTCCACCTCGAAGTCCAATATCCCTGAGCCTTGCGAGATGAAGGCCTCCTTGACCCACGACACGGACTGCACCATAAAAAGCCGTTCGCCCTCCGTGTTGACCGGCGGACGGCCCTTTAGATCGTTGACCGTCTGGTCAGAACCCAGCGCCACGTGCAAGTCGCCATAGCTCGCGGCTTCCTTGAAAAACTCAACATGCCCACTGTGAAGTAAATCAAAGCAGCCGCTGACGAAGACCTTTTTGACCATTGAAACGCCACCTCCAAAGAATTACACCAGCTGTAGTATAACACAGAGCGCGCCGAACAAAAAAGGGGATGCGTTGGTAACGCACCCCCTGAAAGGGAAACGAATTCGCGCAGAGCCTACCAGGCGTAGGCTTCAGGAGCCGCGCCGCCGGGACCGGGCCAGATTTCGTCGAGCTTAGTGAGCGTCTCGTCGGAGAGCTTGATCTCCAACGCGCGCAGGCTGCCGTTGAGCTGCTCCAGCGTGCGCGGGCCGATGATCGGCGCGGTGACGACAGGGTTGTGCAGCAGCCAGGCCAGCGCCACATCTGCCGGATTCTCGCCCATTGCCTGGCACAGGTTTTCGTAAGCCTCGATCTGCGGGCGGTGCTTCTCGATGTCCTCCTGCATCCGCTCGGAGGCGCGGCGGCCTTCGGAAATCTTCTTCAGCACGCCACCCAACAAGCCTCCGCCCAGCGGACTCCAGGGGATCAACCCCAAGCCGTAATCTTCGCACGTCGGGATCACCTCAAGCTCGACCATCCGCGCGTTGAGGTTGTAGAGGCTCTGCTCGGAGACCAGACCCATGAAGTTGCGTTTCTCGGCGTGGGCCTGCGCCTTGGCGATGTGCCACCCGGCGAAGTTGCTGCTGCCCACGTAGAGCACCTTCCCTTCGCGGACGAGCTGCTCCATCGCCTGCCAGATTTCCTCCCAAGGCGTGCTGCGCTCGACGTGGTGCATCTGGTAGAGATCGATGTGATCGGTTTGCAGGCGGCGCAGGCTGTCCTCCGCGGCCTTACGGATGTGGTATGCCGACAGGCCGCGCTCGTTGGGCCACTCGCCCATCTTGTTGTAGACTTTGGTCGCCAGCACGACTTTCTCGCGGCGTCCCCCACCCTGCGCAAGCCAGCGCCCGATGATCTGCTCGGTCAACCCCTCGCCGAACTTCCATCCATAGACGTTGGCCGTGTCGAAGAAATTGATACCGAGTTCCAGCGCGCGATCCATGAGCACGTAACTATCTCCCTCGGTCGTCAGCGGGCCGAAGTTCATCGTGCCCAGACAAAGACGGCTGACCTGCAACCCTGTACGTCCTAGATTCGTGTATTCCATGTCGAAAACCTCCTCAATTTGAACAGTAATATAGTATAATGAATTATAACATATTCGACCAAATTTACAAGATAAAAAGCTACATAATTAGCACACAATGCACATCGATGCCTTGGTAGTCTTCGAGGAGAAAACGATGAAAACCTTGTTGATCTTGCGTCACGCGAAATCGAGCTGGAAATACGACGATCTGGCCGACCACGACCGCCCGCTCAAAAAACGCGGCGAACAGGCTGCCACGTTGATGGGCGAACTCATCCGCCGACACAGCCTGACGCCGCAGCGCATCCTCTCCTCGACGGCCAGACGCGCGCTGGACACGGCAAAGCTGGTCGCCGAGGCCAGTCATTACGAGGGACGGGTCATCGCCACACGCACGCTCTACGGAGCCGATCCGGATGATTTCGTGGAAGTGCTGCGCCAACTCGACGATGCCGATGAATTGGTGATGATCGTAGGACACAATCCCGATCTTGAGATGCTACTGGAAAGCCTCACCGGTGCGATGGAAAGCCTGCCGACCGCCGCGCTCGCGCAGGTCTCGCTGCCCATCGACTCGTGGAAGGAACTAAAAGAGGACACACCCGGCAAGCTTGTCCATTTTTGGGCGCCGAGTACCCTCTAACGCGGGCGTGATGGCGCGATCGCCGGGACGCGATACGGCCCATCTGCCAAATCGTCCCAGTAACCACGACTGTCGAGCGCGGCATAGGAAAAGAGCGCATGACCCGGCGCACCGAGTTCTCGCGCGATGGCAATCCGCTGGGCGATGGCAGCAAAGTCGTCGTAGTATCCGGCAATGCCCAGGTCGACATGCCGGCCTGCGCTGCTTGCCACAAAATCCTCCGCCAGGATGCGCCAGTTGCCGAGATCGTCGGGGACGCTGCTGCCGGTACCGTACAACATCGGCGCAATCGCGTCCACCGCTCCCGATGCCAGCCAGCCTTTGGAGTCCTGGAAGTAATCGTGGTAGCCAGAACTGGTTTGTAACCCCAGATCATTTTTGTAATACGGCCATACCGCCGCCGAAACCCACGCTTCCGGGCGCAGCGTGTGCGTGTCTGTGGACACCTGCCGCACGAGCGCCGTCACCCGGTCACGTTGCCACTGATCGCGGGCTGGCGTGCGCACGTCACCCGCCGCCGCGTTGCTGTACGGATCGTAGGAGTACGCCGGCCCGGCATAGCGCACCAGGTCCAGATGGATGCCATCCACCGGATAGCGCGTGATAATGTCACGGACAATGGCCGCAATGTACGCCTGCACCTGATCGACGCCGGGACTGGGCCACAGGTACGCGCCCCACGTGAGGAGCATCGGATTGCCGCCGGAGTCGTGATGCCGCCAGTCCCACGCCAGGCCGTATTCGCCGGGGTGTTCGGGATGCGTCGGGCCATAGGTGAAACGGTCGAACATCTGCGGGGGTGTCGTCGCGGGCGGAGCCAGCGGACCATAAGCCTCACTTGGCGATGGAAGCCATGCGGGATATACGTTGATGTAAGCGTGCACCTCCAAGCCCGCGGCGTGCGCTACATCGAGCATGCGTGTCAACGGGTCCCAGCCAGGGTCCATGCCAAGCGTCTCTGTCACGGTGCCGGCGGAGAGGCGCGCAGCCCACGGTTCCAGGCCCGGTGTGTAGTAGGCATCTCCGGCGCCCCGCACCTGGAAGAAAATCGTGTTGAATCCCGCACCGGCGACGTTCGCTACCAATTCATCGATCTTCTGCGGCTGCGCCCCAGCGCTCAGGGACGTCCAATCGTAGCGCGTGATCCAGATCGCCCGGCGCTCGATTTGCAACGGAAAGTGGTTGGCGACCAGTGGCAGGTATACCGTCGGCGTCAGCACCGGCGTGATGATAGTCTGCGCGGTCAGGGATGGCAAGGCCGGGCTGAGGGGTGATCGTGCAGGCTCCGGTGGGGATGTCGTATAGCCGTTGAGGCAATACCACGCTTCGGCGCGCCCCACACTCGCAGCCAACGCCTCGAAATCCGGCGGCGCTTCCGCAGTGACATCCGCGACCGGCGCTGGACGGACGCACGTCAGGAGCAGCGCCAGGATAAGCAGCCAGCCGGGAAAACGCCGTCTCACCATCGCGCGCGCAGCAGCTCGCAGAAAGCCTTAACTTCCTGCGGCGGCAGCGCCTCCTCCGCAGTCACGTTGAGCAGCGCAAAGATGCGCGTAGCTTTCAGTTCGTCGGGCAAGTCGCGCGGCTTGGGCACGATATGCACGTGGGTGTGATGGAAGCCCTCGCCTTCCGCCAGGCACATCAGGTATTCCTTCTCGCAGTCCAGCGCTTCGAAAAGCAACTGCGTCGCCCGTGCCTGAATGAGTCCCAGTTCGGCGAACTCCTCTGCTATCAACTCGTGCAACGCCTCGACATGGCGCTTGAGGACGGCGACCAGCCAGCCTTTGAGCGTTGTCGGGTAAGCGTGTTCGAGGTACCAGTACGCGCCCTCATAAATCGTCGGGCCGGGGGAGATGCGCTTCTCTCCGGAATTCGAAAGACAGGTCAAACACGTCATCGGTTCTCTCCTTCAAAATACCCTGACTTTAGCGCTTAAGGCGGATCACAATCCGCCGTCTCCGCAACGCCGGATTATGATCCGGCGCAAGCGTTTTTGTGCTTACATGGATTGCATCAGCACCGGTGTTTCCTGCGAAAATGAACCGTTAATCTCGCCAATCTACACGTATCTACTTAAAATGAGCGAAGATTCGCGGCTGCGATTTTCATCTATTCGTCAAGCACCAGCCAGATCGACGCCGACTGCAACGGCAACAGTGTCCCGTCTGGCGGGATGAAAACAACTTCCGCCGAGACGCTGCCCGTAAAACCGGTCACATCGACCGGGGTGCGCAGCTGCTTTTCTTCCA
>JAKJAB010000319.1 GCA_022707725.1 Chloroflexota bacterium
GCCGATTCTCCATTCGCCGATTCTCCATTCGCTGATTCTCCATTCGCCGATTCCCCATTCGCCGATTCTCCATTCGCCGATTCTCCATTCGCTGATTCTTGCCCCATAATCCTTCCCAAGTCCACCTCGTAGAACTCGCTGGCGGTGCTGCTGACTTCGCGGCTGTAGAGCCGCCAGATGCGCCCGTTGGTGAGGATGCCCCAGGGGGCGCGCGTCCCTACCAGGTAGCTCACCATCTGGTGGCTCGGGTTCTCGCCCGTCTTCCACGACTCGCGCCCGCTGGATTCCTTCTGGCTCAACGGACGGCCCCAGAACTTGGCCTCGGCAATCGCCAACGCGCGGCTGTAAAAAGCATCGTCGTCGCCCTGGTGGGGATAGGCGTCCTGTTGCGTCGTCTCATCGGCGAAGAGCGCGTAATCGGGCCGGGTGACGCGCCCGGCCTGCTTCGACTTGGGCTGCACGATGAACGCCCAGCCGAGGGCGGTTAGCGCGGGCTTGATGAACTCGTCCTCGGTCTGCGCCTCGCTCCACGTTCCGCCGAACTGCTGCGCCTTGTCCCACAGCGCGCGCAGCGCCTCGAAGGCCGGCGCGGGGTCGTCGGCCCATTCCGCGTGTTGCGGCAGGCGGGTTTCCAGATAGTGTTGGGAAAACAGCATCTTGGTTTGCATCGTTTGTCTCGTTTCTCGCTCAGCCCCAGGCGCTTCCAAGCGCGCGGCATGGAAACCGCGACTGCGTTACTGTGCGTTGCGATTGCCCGATTTAATAAAGTGAGTTTAGCATGAAACGTGAACAAACTCAAACGCTGTCCCTCCTTGCCGGGACAGCCCTTACTATGCGCTACGGCATTTTGAGGTAAACTTAGACGAAAATGTTGGATGAAAACGCTTGCGCCGGATCATAACCCGGCGCTGCGAGGACGGCGGATTGTGATCCGCCTTAAGCGTCGAAGTGAGGCTATTTTCAAGGGGGGCTGCCTTGTTAATTTACACCATCGGTCACAGCGACCATACGATACCCGAATTTGTGGATTTATTGCGCAAGTTCGACATTGCCCTGCTCGTCGATGTGCGCAGCCAGCCGTACAGCCGGTGGACGCCGCAGTTCAACCGTGAAGACCTGGCGCACGATCTGCAAGAGGCCGGCATCGCCTACAAAAGTATGGGCGACAGCCTCGGCGGGCGACCTGCCGATCCCACGCTCTACGCTCCCGGCGAAGAACGTCCCGACTACGAGCGGATGGCGCAGTCGCCCGCTTACCAGACCGGCATCGCGCAATTGGTGGACCTGGCGCGTGGGGCGCAGGTAGCCGTTATGTGCAGCGAAGGCGACTATCACCAATGCCACCGCAATCTGCTCATCACACAGACGCTGTTGAAACACGGCATCGAGGTCCAGCATATCCAGCCAGACGGGACCGCCGCCGCCGGAGAGATCATCCCGCAGCAACTCTCACTGTTTTAGGCAATGGATCGAACGGATGCGAACGGATTTTCGACTTCACGAAAGGGCTTGCGCCGGATCATAACCCGGCGCTGCAGGGACGGCGGATTGTGATCCGCCTTAAGCGTCGAAGTAGGGTTGTTTTATGCGAGGAGGACTTATGCCCGTTTACACCATTGGCTATAAAGGAAAATCGCTGGAAACGTTTATCAACCAACTGCGCGCCGCAGACGTGGACGCTGTCATCGACATCCGCCTGCGCAACACGTCGCACCTGGCGGGCTACACCAAGCGTGACGATCTGGCATTCTTGTTGCGAGAGGGGTTTGACATCGCCTACGAACATCGCCCCGAACTCGCGCCTACGCCCGAAATCCGCGATGCGTATCTGGCGGACCAGGACTGGGCGGTCTACGAGGCGCAATTCCTCCCGCTGCTGCGCGAGCGCCGCGCCGAAGCCGTGGGGCAGGACATCCTGGCGCGACACCGCTCGCCGTGTCTGCTGTGCTCCGAGCCGACAGCGGAACATTGCCACCGCCGCCTCGTCGCCGAATACTGGGCCGCCCACCTGCCGGACGTGACCGTCGTTCACTTGTAAGCGGAGAAGGTTTGTACACGGATTTCACGGATTCTTTGGATTTTTCTTGAAACCCGTGTTTTCCGTGTTGATCCGTGTACAAATTCAAGCGCATCCGTTGGAATCCATTCGATCCGTTGACAGAGAAAAGGTATGGCCGTACAAGAAGTTCTCATTCTCGCTTTGACGCAGATGCGCAGTGGGATTTGCGTGGCTGGATTCACCCGCGAGCCGGATCCGGTGACGGGGCTGCGCTGGGTGCGGCCCGTCCGCGACTTCGACACCGTGCTGCCCGGCGATATGACGGACGCCGATGATCAACCCTTCCACTGCTGCGACGTGATCGCGCTGAACCTCGTCACGCCGCGTCCCTGCCCGCCGCACGTCGAAGACTGGCGCGCCGACTTCGCGCGCCCGCGTCCGCGGCTGTTGCGCCGTCTCGAAGGCGACCGCCGCGCAAGTTTCTTCGCAGAACACCTCGACCGCGCGCCGGAGGATGTGCTCGTCCACCAGGCCCGCTCGCTGTGTCTGGTGCAGCCGGAGCGCGTCTGGGCCGAGTTCACGCTGGACGCCGATTCCGGCAAATACGAGGCGCGCATGGGCTTCACGCTGCCCGGCGTCCCCGATCATCCGCGCGCGGCGTCGTCTCGCGGCGTCGCCGTCACCGATTTGCGCTGGCGCGACCTGGGCCGGACGTGGCTTGGGGAGGGAGAACGTCGTCTTGCGTTAGGTCACGATGCGCTCTTCGCGCAGCTCGGTTGCCAATCGCTTTATCTCGTCATCGGCCTTGGCCGCCTCTGGCAAGGTGAACACTGGCTGCTCGTGGTTGGGGTGCATACGACGCCGGACTACTGAAGTGCGGCAGGGGTTAAATCAACGCTTGTGCGCGTAGATAAGTTTCCACGGCGGCTACAAATTGCTGCGCATCGCTCGCGGTCATTTTCGCCTCGCGTAGCGTCTCGTGCGCTTGCTCTATGCGATGTTGCAATAATGCGCGCAGCGATTCTGGATTCATATCCGTACACCCTCGCGTCGTAGATTGCCGATGAGTGGATCGGCTTGTAAGGGTCCATGTTCCAATTGTTCCCGTGTGGCAACCAACGTAGAGATGACCCGCCCCTGGTCGAAGCCTACTTCCCAAGCCAACTCACGGATATGTTGCCGTAGAGCCGGTGTGATCGACTCCAATTCGATCAACACATCCAGGTCTGATTCCGGTGTGGCGTCGCCGCGCGCGCGCGATCCGTAGACCCAGAGCGTCAACAAAGGGACAACTTGTTGTAGACGTTGTTTGAAGCGTTGAGCAATCTTTCGATCAGCTATTGATAACATAGGTTCCCGTCAACCTTTCTTGTTTATATTTCTATTATAGCACAAGAGGGTATAATGAGAGCCTGTTGTGAATGACCGATGAAAAATCGCATATCACGAGGAGGTAACCTATGCCCGACGCTTCCCCGTCTTTCCTGTCCCAACTGGGCCTCACGCCCGCGCAGACGCCGGAATTGCGCAGCAACGATCGCAGCCGCCTGCTCAACTTCCTCCTGCGCTGGGACTACATTGCGGAGCTGCACGCCTGTCTGGATGAGATCGTCCCGCGCAACAAACCGCTCGTCTCGCTGATCGATTTGCGGGTGCAGGCGCTTCTGGCCGAGGGACGGCCTGCCGAGGCGCTGCCGTTGATGCAGGAACGGTTCACCGTGCAGCCAAAAACTTCCTTCGCCGGGCAATCGCTGCTGGCGCGGGTGCATCTGGCTTTGGGCGATATCGCTGCCGCGCACGAGATCGCCCAACAGGCGGCCCAGGCGGAACCGGACAGCCTCAGCGTGTGGGGATTGCTCGGCGAGGTGGAACTGGCGCGCGGCGACATCACGGCGGCGCAGGCTGCCTATCGCCGCATCGGCGAACGTTTCGCGGATAACCGCACCTATCTGCTCGGCATGGCCGATGTCTACCGCGCCCGCAACGACTCGGTGACGGCGACCGCTTACGCCGTGCGCGCCCTGCGCATCGCCGAAGAGACGGAGACGCCGCTCACCGTCTCGCAATTGCGTCGCTTGCTGGATTACTTCCGCGCCAGCGACAATGCTACCCGCGCCGCCGACGTCGAGGCCGAACTCGAACGCCTCTACGCCGCCGATCTCAGCGCGCTGCGGGAGGCGCTCGCGCAGCGGCCCGGCGTTGCTCCCGCGCATCGCCGCGCTGAAGCTGCCGCGCCTGCGTCTACCGCGCCTGCCGCCGAATTCCTGCCCACCTTCGACCAGGTTCCCGTCTCCGATGAAGAGCGCGCCGCCGTCCTGAACGCCGTGGAGCGCCTGTTCGGCTTCCGCGACGTGCTGCCCGGCCAATTAGAGACCATCGCCAGCGTGCTGCGCGGCGAGGACGTGCTCACCATTCTGCCGACCGGCGGCGGCAAATCGCTATGCTACCAACTTCCGGCGTTT
>JAKJAB010000031.1 GCA_022707725.1 Chloroflexota bacterium
CCAACGGCGGAACCTGCGCCGAGAGCGCATCCGCTGCCGCGCGCGCGTCGTCGTAGGCGGCCTGCAAGCCCTCCAGACGCGCCTCCAACTGTGCGAACTCCTCCGTCAGCCCGTCGAGGTGCTGCGCCGAAGCCGCAATCTGCGCCTGCAACCGCTCCACCTCGCGCTGGCGCGTCGTCAGCAGCACCCGCCGGTTGCCGTGCTCCTGTTCCAACAGCGCAACCTGCGTGCGGCGTTCCACGGCGACGCGGGCGGTTTCGTCCCCGGCTAAGGCTTCCAGTTCATGGGACAACGACCCAAGCTGCACCTCGACCTCGCGCAAAGTAGCGGCAGCCTCGCCGTGCTCCTGTTCTAGACGAACACACGATGCCTGCAAACGCTCGCGCTCTTGCCCCGCCTCCTCAAGCAGATTCCGCTGCCAATCGCCCTCTTGGATCACCTTATCCAGCGCGCGGACCTCACGCTCCACAGTGCGGTCAGTCTCCGCGCGGCGCTGCGCGGCGACCCGGCGCTGTTCATTGGCCGTCTGTAACGCCTTCTGCAACGCCTGCATTTGCGCTTCGTGCTCGCGCAGCTTGTTCTGCAACGCCTTGACCTCGGCCTCTAACGCCGACACACGCTCCGGCAGCTCACGGCGCTCGCGCTCGCGAGCCAGCAGTCCCCCACCCTGGGATTGCGCCGCATTTTGCGGCGGACGTTCCTCGCCGCCTGTCACCGCGCCGCCGGAGCGCACGATCTCGCCTTCCACCGTCACAATGCGGAAGCTCCCCTGCAGCTTCCGGTACAATTCGCGTGCCGCGTCCAGACTTTGCGCGATCGCGGTCCGGCCCAACAGCAGCAACACGACGGGCCGGTAGCGCGCCTCGTATTGCACCAACTCTGAGGCCACGCCGATCACGCCATCGCCGCTACCGGCGCCGCCGGCAACCTCCAACATGGACGGCGGATTGAGCGTATCCAACGGCAAAAACGTCGCGCGTCCGGCGCGGCGGCGCTTGAGCCACTCGATCGCGGCCTGCGCGTCGGACCACCGCTCGGCAACGACATCCTGCAACTGACCACCCAGCGCCGTCTCGATTGCGCGATCCAAATGCGCGGGGACACTCACCAACGAAGCCACCGTCCCTGCCAGACCGCGCAACTCGTTGTGTTCGACGGCTTGCATTACTGCGCGCACGCCCGCGTACAGTCCCGCGCCCTCGGTGTGCAGCCGTTCCAACGCCTCCAAGCGCGCCGCCACTTGCTGAAGCTCGGCCTGCTTGCCGCCCACATCCCGGCGCAGCGCCTCACCCGCGGTACGCGCCGCCGCCAACTCGGCGTCCAACCGGGCAACTTCGGCGTCAGCAGTTTGCAGCGTGGCGTCGGCCTCGTCTAGCACCCGACGCGCCTGCTCTACAGCAGCCTGCTGCGCGCGACGGCGCTCGGTCGCGGACGTCATCTGCGCTTCCAACTGCGTCACGCGCTGCGCCAACTGCGCCAGCCGCTCGGTGGCCTGCTCCAATCGACTCTGCCGGTCGGCCAGCCGGTGACGGCTCTCCAGCGCTTGGGCCTGAGCCTTACCCTGACGGCTGAGCAACGCCTGCCGCTGCTGCTCCACAGTGCGGCGCGCCGTCTCTGCTTCGGTCAAAATCGCCTGCGCCTCGCTCAATTGCGCCTGCACGGTCTCAAATTCAGCCTGGAGCGCGACGACATCCTGCGTCTCGATCTCCAACGCCGCGCGCAGCGGTGTGAGGTTGGCCTGCCCTTCTTCTTGTCGCTCCTGCAACTGACGACGACGCTCGCGGGCGACGGCCAACTCGCGCTGGCGTCGTTCTGCCTCGGTGTGGTGGACGCCGCTTTCGCGGTGCAGTTCGGCTAACTGCATCCGCACTTCGGCGATCTGCTTGCGCCGTTCCACGATGCTGGCAGTCACCGCGTCAGATGCGCCTGCGTACTGGCGTACCTTCTCATCGTGATAGGCCACACGCTGGCGCGCCTGCTCCAACTCCGCCACCGCCCGTCCCCAGCGAAAGCCATACCACGTGCGCAACGTCGTGGTCAGTTCCGCGGTCAGTTCGGCGTACTGTTCGGCGCGCGCGGCCTGTTTTTTGAGACGCCGTAAGTGCGGCTCGATCTCCCCGACGACGTCGTAGACGCGCTCCAGGTTACGACGCGTCTCGTCCAGACGGCCGGCCGCATCCTCGCGGCGCGTCCGGTAGGGGGCAATGCCCGCCGCCTGTTCGAACAACGCCAGCCGCTCCTGCGGTCGCAGCGCCAGGACGTGATCCACCAACCCTTGCCCGATGATCAGATAGGCTTCGCGGCCCAACCCGGCGCGGTCGAGCAGATCGCGCAAATCCATCAGGCGCACGCGACTGCCATTGAGCAAATAGTCGGTCTTGCCGTCGCGGTACGTGCGGCGCTCGATGAGAACTTCCGCGAAGTCCACCGGCAGCCAACCGTCACTGTTGTCGAAGGTGAGAGAGGCGCGCGCCATTCCCGCGCGGGAACGCTTCTTGCTGCCGGCGAAAATCATATCCTCGCCGGTGCGCCCGCGAATCGTCGTCATGCGCTGTTCACCCAGCACCCAGCGAATCGCGTCCGCCACATTGCTCTTGCCGCTGCCATTCGGCCCGACAATCGCCGTGATGCCGGTGGGATAGACAAAGGTGAGCGGCTCCGCGAAAGATTTGAACCCTTGCACGTCGAGTTGTTTGAGTTTAGGCATATCGCTCCAAAAACCACGAATCTGCACTAATCTTCACGCACAGCAAAAGTCAGTGTGGATTCGGCAAATGCAGACATTCGTGAAGATTAGTGATCCAACTCCGGCCAAATCGGGACAAACATGTTCCATTGGTCAGGATGGCGACGAATCATAGCCTCGATTTCGGCCAGCACCCGCCGCAGATTGAGCGCGACGTCGGCCTCGGCGTCGCCGGTACGCTCCATCGCCATCGGCGGATTGGCCATCACGCTGTATACGCCACCCTCTTCGTCGGGGTCGTAATACACTGCGATCGTCATCACCAGGCAATCGGTGCGCAGCGGGATGCGGATGTAGCCGGTGGGCAGGTACGCCGTCGCCCCGAAGAATTCTACCGGTTCGTTCCCCTCTGGGACTGGGCGATCCACGCCGGTAACAACGACGCCGCCCTCACGCAAACGCACCATCGCATCCCGTAACGACCGGGGCGCGATCGGGGTGATGATCACGTTGCCCTTCTCGCGCAAGCGATTGAAGAACTCGAACCCCGGCGGCGGTTCGGCCAAAGAAAGCGCCTGCATCGGTACGGGTACGTATTGCGAAAGTCCAATCAGGGCCAGATCGAAGTTGGACATGTGCGCGCCCAGGATGAACAGGCCGCGCCCCGAGGCGATCCCCTGATCAAGGTAAGCTTTGGCCTCAGCGGTCAAACGCATCGGCGGGAAAAATTCTTCTACGTTAATTCTGCCGCGCCCGATGTTGTGAAACAACTCATAGTAACCGCGATGCGCGTTGCTCATGAGGCGATAAGCGGTCTGGTGCAGTTCGCTTTCGGGCGTCTCCGGCCCTAAAACGTGACGCAGGTTTGCCCGCACGTTCCAATACACGTCCGACTTATAGGCCACCATCAAACGCGTTATCAGTGCGGCAATGGACTTTCCGCCGCGCGGCGGGAGGTATTTCCCCAGGTAGAAGCCCAGCCGGGTGGGCCAGCCTTTGGCGAAAAACGCTTTAGCGCCCACGAATCAACCTTGACGCGGCGCTTCGCTCAGCGCACGCGGGGCTTCGATGAGCACCGGAATACCGCGCAGCAGGCACAACAACAGCGCCAACCACGCACAGACCTGTGCCACGACGTTGATCGTCGTTAGCGCGGGACTGCCGGCGGCAGCCAGACCGTGCGCCAGCGCGAGGAAGAAAAAGGCCACGGCCTTCGCAACCGCAAAGGGCGTGCGCAGCCAGGGAGATTTTACCAGGAAACGTCCCACAGGCGAGCGCATCATCTCGAACGGCGAGAGGCCCTTCGAAGGGGCAACAGCGCGAACGGCGTCCACGAACGTGCCACGCATCAGCACGATCAAGGGAAAAATCACCGAAATCAGGCGCAGGTGCGCGAACACTACCCACATCACGTATTCCACTGCGCGGTCGGCGGCGATATCGAGCACGCTACCCAGCACCGATGTTTCACCCCGTTTGCGCGCGATGACGCCGTCGAAACTGTCCATCACGATCAGAAAAATGATCAACGGTGCAGCAATAAAGCGCGGCGTCGCAGTGGGTTGGTACAGCAAGAGAATGATTAAAATGAGTACTGGGATCCGTGAGAGTGTGACTATGTTCGCCAGCATTGTCTTTTTCCCCCTAATAGCATTTATTTCGACGCTGGTTTTCGCAGATACGTGCAGACCATTCAAAAATCCGTAGGCCTTAACGCTTATCTGCGTCCGATGAGCGCAGGTGCAGTGGCATCGCATCAGCCTGCGCCATGTCCCGTAGCCCTCGCAGCACCAGGACAGGACGCAAGCGCGCTGTATCGGGCAACGACAGTATGTTATGAAGCGTGGCCCAGGGTTGCGCAAGCAATGCATCCAGCCCCCAATCTGCCGGTTCCAGAAAGCGTTCCAGCGCTTCGCGTTGAATCTGCAACAGCGCATGCGATGTGCGCGACGCGCCTGCCTGGTCCCGCCAACGGCGCAGTGGCAACAAATACACGGCCTGCACTAACGCATCGGGCATCTCAGAGCCGCCCAATTGTGGCGCGGTCAAAATGAAGAGGTAGGGCGTCCCGGCCTCCACCTTATGCAGCACGGTGACCTGCTTGTCCGCGCCGAGAACATAGGCGTGCCCTGTCGGAAACAGATCCACCTCACACTGCCACTGCTGGCGCAGATGCCGGACCAATGCCCGGTGTGGCGGATGTGTCGCGTCAGGCTGGATTTTGGCCGTCCCCACACCGATGGCTACGCCACCATCGGGCAAATGGCCCCAGAAACGGCTCTCGCCCAACTCAAAGTAAAACGCCTGCTCATCGTATACCAAACCGGAAAGCGCGATCAAACGCAAGGCACGATCCTTGAGCACGTGCGTCTGTTCACGATTCAGTTGTGGATAAACGTCGAAGAGATTCATCGATCACCTGTCAGTTGCGTATGTCAGAAGCAATTATACCATAAGTCTACCCGCCAACGGTGCATAAAAAAACTTGCACAGTAACGTAATCTACCTCACTTTCACCGACTCTTCACACTCCTGTAATAGCGAATGCGTGTTCTTGTGATAGAATTCGATTAGCAAACACAAAAGGGAAAGAGAAGGTATGTACTGCACGCACTGCGGATCGCCCAATCCAGATAACACCGTTACCTGCCACGTCTGTCGCGCCACACTCAGTGCAGATACACACGCGCTTCAGCAGGCGCTGGCTGCTGCGCAGGAATCTCTCCAGCGGTTGAAACGCTTCGTCCCCTCCGTCGTTGCGGAAAGCATCCTGTATAATCAGGAGCGTTTGAGCGGCGAACGGCGCGAGATTGCAGTGCTCTTTGCCGACGCGGTAAACTTCACCCACCTTTCTGCCTCACTGGACGCTGAATCCGTCTTTAATCTGATCAACGATTTGCTAGGACGTCTGGTCGCCTGTGTGCATCGTTATGGTGGTCTGGTCGACAAATTCACAGGGGATGGGCTGATGGCGATTTTCGGCGCGCCTGTGGCCCACGAGAACAACGCGGAAATGGCCGTCCGGGCGGCGCTGGATATGCAACGCGCTGCCGACGAATTCACACCGGTGGCCAAAGCGCAGTTGGGAGCACCTTTGGAAATCCGCATTGGCGTCCACAGTGGACCGGCGATCGCGGGCATTTTAGGTCCCTCAGAACAGGCCGCTTACACAGTCATCGGCGATACTGTGAATATGGCGGCGCGCCTGGAAGCCCTGGCGACACCGGGTAACATCCTTGTCAGCGGGCAGGTGTACACCCGAACCCAGGCGTTCTTCGAGTTCGAGACCATGGAAGCCACGTTCATCAAGGGCGTGGATCACCCCGTCGTCACCTACCAGGTGACCGGCAGACGGATAGCCCCAGAAGCCGCGCGCGGCATCCAGGGGGTGGCCGGTATCTTCCTGGGACACGAAGCCGAACTGGCCCAACTCCGAGCGCGACTGACCGATTTTGTCGATCATCACGCCGGGCAACGCATTACCGTGCGTGGCGAGGCCGGGATGGGCAAATCTCGCCTCGTGTCCGAATGGCTCAAAGATGTCACACCCGACACGGCGCGCATCTGGTACGGGCGGGGCTTACCCTATGTCCAGGGCGTCAGTTACGGCATCATGCGCTCACTGCTGCAAAATGCCATCAACACCTACCCGGCGGGCGAGGTATGGGAAAGCCGGATTTCGGCAGCGCTGCTTCCCTTCCTTAAGCAAATTGCAGGATTGCCTCTCACCCCCAGAGAAGAGATGCCAGTCAGCACCCTTACCCCGGAAAGTATCAAACAATTGACGGAGTTAGCTCTGCGCGAATGGTTCATCGAAGAAGCGCGCCGACAACCGCTCATCGTCGTTTTGGACGACTTCCACTGGGCAGATGACCTGTCTCGGGACCTGCTGAAAACCCTGAGCCATATCACCGTCGAAGTTCCGGTGATCTTCTGTGTGATTACCCGCACCTATGCGGAGCCACCCCTCGCTCCCTCCCCCGATACAGAGCGCGACCTGATTGTCAACGTCACCCCCCTCACCCAGGCTCAGAGCCGCGAATTACTCGCCCATGCGGTAGACCTGGAAGGCTTGCCGGAGTCGGTGATCGACACCATCCTCACCCGTGCGGAGGGCAATCCTTTCTACATCGAAGAATTCGTGCGTATGTTGATCGAGAAGGGCTTACTGCGATTGGAAGGCACGCAATGGCACGTCATTTCGACCGTGGCGTTGGAAAAGCTGGAAGCGCCCACTTCATTGCGCGGTCTGATGATGGCGCGCGTGGATCGACTGCCAGAGAACCTGCGCAACGTGCTGCGCGATGCTTCGGTCATTGGCTTGCAGTTTGACGCGCGCATTCTCGAAAGCATCGAGCGACACTTCCACGGTGCGGAAAGCGTCGCGCCCTTCCTGGAGCGTTTGACCGAAGCCGGGCTGCTGGAACCACGCCCGCAGGCCAACGCTCACACCTACGCTTTCCGGCATATCCTCACGCAGGAGACCATTTACGACAGCATCTTGCACGTGCAACGCCCGGTATTGCACCGGCTGGTCGCCGAGGCTCTCACCGAGCTGTACGCCGATGATCTTCATAACCAGGCCGAAGTTCTTGCCATCCATTACGACCAGGCACGTATGCGCGACAAAGCCCTCGAATACACCCTTCGGGCCGGGGAACGCGCGCGGCTGCAATTTGCCAACCGCAAAGCGACCGAATATTACAGCCGGGCGTTGCAACTGTCACAACATCTGACCGGCTGTGAAAGAGAACGCTGGCAAGCAGCGATAGGGCTGGGCGATGTCCAGCAGCACATTGGGGAATACGAAGAGGCCACCGCCTTCTACCTGGCCGCATTGGACGAGTGGAAAGAAGCGCCCTGCGAAGCTCAGGCCGAAATTATGCTCAAACTCGGCCGGGTTTGGATTCAACGCGGCAACATAGAAGAAGGCGAAAAATGGCTGCAACAGGGCCTATCCAGGCTCAATGGTGAAATGCAGACGCGGCCCCAGATCGAAGCCGAAATCGACGCCTTTTTAGGCTGGATCAACTTACGGCGCGGCGACGTGGCAGGCGCACAGGCCTGGTTAGAGAAGGGACTGGCCCGGGTCAACGATACACAACATCTTGACGTCCTTTCTTCGATTCTCAACCGGCTGGGCGCAGTATACTACGAGCAAGGCGAGTTGGATCGCGCCACACAGATTGTCGAGCGCGCCCTGGCGATCCGCGAATCGCTCGGCGACATTCTGGGCGTCGCACGTTCCTCCAACAACCTGGGCATCCTCAAAAGCAATAGCGGAGACTGGCAAGGCGCTCTGGAGAATTACCAACGCGGGCTACAGATTCTGGAAAAGATCGGGAATACCGAAGGCGTCGCCATCGCGCACACGAATATCGGCAGTATCTACATCGACACCGGCAACTGGGACCAGGCGGCTGCCCATCTTCAGCAAGGCCTGGCCCTCGCGCAACGGATCGCGAATCCTTATGAAATTGCGCAGGCTCATTTGAATCTTGGCCGGTTGTATCTGGCACAACAACAATGGGATAAAGCGCAACAGCACCTGGATGCAGCTATCGTCTTCTATAAACAAGCCGGTTCGCGCGCCAGTTCGAACCTCATCGACGCCTATTCGTTGCAAGGCGCGCTGTGTCTGGAACAAGGTAACGCCGAAACCGCTGCCGAGTGGAGCGCGCAAAGCTACCAGTTGCTACAAGAAGTGACCGGCACGGCCACCGGCGAAACCCCCGAATGGGGACGCTACGAGCAACTGCAGGGGCGCATCGTAGCAGCGCAGGGCGATGCGGCGCAGGCGCTCGAACATCTTTGCCGCGCCAAAGCTATTTTCACCGCCAGCCGAACCCATCTCGAAGTAGGGCGCACCGCCTATTATTGCGCGCAAGCGCGGCGCAGCCTGGACAATGTACCTGAAGCGCGCACCGAATTGTTGGAAGCGCAACACATCTTCGAGCAACTTGGCACAGCGCCAGACCTGCATTGTGTTGTCCAGATGATGGCGGAACTTTAGCGACAGGTAAATTGCAAACAAACACGGGGCAGACAATCTGCCCCGTGTTTGTTGGACGGCTTTAGTGTGTGATTATTCGTCCGAGCCTACCCAGGTATTTACATTGACGGTTGTAGTGTTGGTAGGCATATTGTCGAGGTTGTAGAAGTCTGCCGCCCACGCTGGATTTCCTACGTTATCGGCCCAACTCGTGAAGCCATCCGCCCAACTCGTAAAGCCGCCGGCCCAGGTGGTATACCCACCATCCCAGACCGTGAAGGCGCTCGCCCAACTGGGGATGCCATCCGCCCAACTCGTATAACCATCCGCCCAACTGGCGAATCCATCGGCCCAACTGGTGAAGCCGTCGGCCCAGCTCGTAAAACCGGCTACCCATTGCCCGCACATGGGCGAGGGGAATGTCTGAGTGTCAGTCCAATCGACAAACCCGTCGGCCCAACTCGTGAATCCATCCGCCCAACTGGTGAATCCGTCCATCCAGGCGACGTAGTCAGCCCAGCTTTGGTAGCCGTCAGCCCAGCTTTGGTAGCCGTCAGCCCAACTGGTAAACCCGTCCGCCCAACTGGTGAAACCATCAGACCAGTTTGCATAATCCTCAGGGACGACGCCGCACGTATCAGCCCAACTGGTGAAACCGTCAGCCCAACTCGTGTAGCCATCCGCCCAACTGGTGAAACCACTCGACCAGGAAGCATACCCGCCTTCCCATACACCGGCAGCGCCAGTCCAGACAACGATCCCGTCGGCCCAACTGGTGAAGCCATCGGCCCAACTGGTAAAGCCGTCGGCCCAGCTCGTGTAACCGTCGTCGAGCGTACACATATCCGCCCAACTGGTGAAGCCGTCGGCCCAACTGGTAAACCCATCTGCCCAACTGGTGAAGCCGTCAGTCCAGCTCGTGATATCCGCCCAACTGGTGAAGCCGTCGGCCCAGCTCGTGAAGCCGCTCGACCAGTTCGTCGCGCCGTCGGCCCAAGATTGATAGCCATCCGCCCAGCTCTGATAACCGCCGCTCCACGTCGTGTAGCCATCCGCCCAACTTTGGAAGCCAGCACCAATGAGCTTGAACTCGCCGGTCTCGGCATCGAAGGTTGTCATACCTTGATAGTGAATCGTCCCGGCCAGATCTGCGGCGATGTCCATTCCCTGATTGGCGGATCCGGTGACATCGGCGTAGACTGCATCTGCGGCCCACACGCGCCCGGCGCCCTGTTGCCAGATGCTATACGCGGCCTTTCCGGTGGCCTCGGAGAACTGCGGGCGCGCAGTCTGCATGAGGCGGAACTTGATCTGGTCGGGTGTGAGGTTGGGATTTTCGCTAAGCACCAACGCGACGATGCCCGACACGGCCGCGGTGGACATCGACGTCCCCGACATCTCGAAGTAGTGGCCGTTTAGCCGGCGGTCCGGGTATTGGCGGCTCAGATAGGAGTTATTGCGCATCAGGGATTCTACGTGCGCGCCCGGAGCGATAACGTCGGGTTTGACGAAAGCGTCCAGCGTCGGTCCGGCGGCGGAGAAGGGCGGCATGTAGTCGTCGCCGTAGTCCAACGGCGTGCGGCCATCGGTGAACGCGCCCACGGTGATGACGTAGGGGGTGTTGCCAGGAACGCCGATGCTCATCGGACTCGGCCCGGTGTTGCCTGCGCTGGCGACCACGACGATGCCCGCCTGCCAGGCCGCCATCACGGCCCGGTTGTAGGGATCGGCCCAGTAGGGCGCGACGGGCACAGCGTACATCGAGATGTTGAGCACGCGGATGTTGTAGACGTCTTTGTTCTGCACGATCCAGTTCAACCCTTTTAGCACATCCGCATACGAACCAGCGCCCGTCTCATTGAGCACCCGCACGGCGACCAGGTTGGCGGCTGGTGCGACGCCACGGAATTCGGCGTCTTGACTTTCGAAGAACCGATTTGCGGCGATGCCGGCCACATGCGAGCCGTGTCCATTTGGATCGCCGGGGGCGCGATTCAGTTGCGGAGGAGTAAACACGCGATTCGAAGCGACGTCATAATAGGCCAACACGCGCTGTGTGTTCCCAGATGTGGAGTGCTTGAGATCGGCAAACGTCGTATCGAGACCGCTGTCCAGGAAAGCAATCGTCACCCCGGCGCCGAGGTTGCCGGCGGCCCAAACCTCGTCCACGCCAATGGTTTTCACGAATTCTACGTTGGGCATCTTGCCCTGTGAGGCCGCCGCTACATCGCGGTCCAATGTCACCCGCACGACACCGGGAGTCTGCGCCAGATTCTGCTGCGCCGTTTGCGGAATCCGCGCCACGACTGCGTTGATGATGTCGATGACGGCGACGACTCGTCCGCCTACCTCATGCACAGCAGCATTGGCAGCCGCCAGATCCGTCCCCTCGATGATGACCTGTATAGACGCCGATTGCGCAGGTCCCCGGCCAAACCAGGAGCCGGTCAGCAATACCAACGCCAAAAGAACTGTAAGCATCTTGGAAACGAGTGACTTTTTCATACGATATCTCCCCGCCCGCAAAACAATAAATGTTAGAAATCGGTTATATTGTATAAACTATTCTAACACATTTCTATCCAAAGCACCAATAGTACTTAAGTACTATACGTCTGAAAGTGGTACAAAAAAAACACGGGACGGCAGCGAAACGTCCCGTGTTGCAGATAAAACGCACGAAGTGCCAGGCTTACGTTCTGGGGCGCGCCTCCCAAAGGAGTTGCTCGCGCAGCATCAAATCGGTATTACGAATCTTGAACGCCAGGTCGCTGGCGATGTTACGCATCAGTAAATAGCCAAAATAGTGATCCGATTCGCATAGATTCATCAAGTCCTCGCGTTTGATCGCCTGAAGGCGGGCCTCTTCAGATGCAGTGCGGGCGGAAGCAGAACGCATGCCACGATCTACCAGGCCGATCTCGCCAAAGGTTTGTCCGGGCCACAGGTTGGCGATGATCGCCGGTTGCGCGCTCAGCGGGCTTGGTCCCAACATGCTCGGATCGATAACGATTTCAACGATGCCTTCCGTAATGATATAAAGCTCATCACTGGGCGTGTTTTCTTTAACGATAATCTCACCTTTCTTGAAAACACACTCATGACAAACTTCAGCCACTTTCTGCAGATGCTCCTTCGGAATCCCGTAGAAGATATCGGCCTGACGTAAAAAAGTTAACAATTGCATCGCTCCTCCTTAGAACTCAGCCCGCATCGCGACCAAGATCCATCCAACAAGCATTGACATCGCTCCTCGTTTCTATGCGTCCTATACAAGTATACCGGAATTTGGCTATGAAGCAAACGCACAACAACACAGAGAGGTAATAGTGGCGATGCTGCGAAGCAAGCCCCATCGAGATGTGGTCAAAAAGGCATCTTGACATTCATATAAATCGGTTATACAATTTTGTTAGCGCTACCGGTAACGCTAACAGGAGGTAATTTTCGCTGATGACCCACCGTATCAGAATGGCCGATGTTGCCCGCCAGGCTGGCGTCTCGCTGATGACGGTCTCACGAGTCGTCAACAATAAAGATGATGTCAGCGCAGATACCCGCCAACTCGTTCAAACCACGATCAAACAACTTGGCTACCGCCCCAGCGACATCGCGCGCGGATTGGTCACCAAACGTACTGGCGCCATTGGACTGGTCGTTCCGGACGTTTCTAATCCCTACTTCTCCGAAGTCGTGCGTGGCGCGGAGCACGTTGCTTATGCCGAAAACTACAGCGTTCTGTTATGCAATACTGAAGAGAACACCCAGCGCGAACTAGCCGTCCTGCAATCGTTGGAAGAAAAATGCGTGGACGGCATTGTGTTGTGCAGCTCACGCCTGGCGGAAGACGACCTGGAAGAGGCGATCAGTCGCCACCCGGCTGCTGTGCTGGTCAACCGGCGGCTGGAGTTTGCCGACGAACGGGGCGGCGTGGGGGTGGTGACGTTGGACGATATTGCCGGGGGACAAATAGCCACCCAGCATTTGCTGAACAGGGGACATCGCGCGATAGGGCTTCTCGCCGGACCACCGGCTTCACACAGCGGACAGGGGCGCACAGAAGGTTATCACCGAACGATGACGGCAGCAGGGATATCGCCGTTTTCCCGTTGGATCAAACATTGCGCTCCCACAGTTGAGGGCGGACGAACAGGCGCTCGTGAATTGCTCGGCGGCAACCCCGAACTGACCGCGCTTTTTTGTTTCAACGATCTGGTTGCCATCGGCGCTTTACAAGCCTGTGGCGATCTGGGTCAGGCAATTCCAGACGATGTCGCTATTGTCGGCTTCGACGATATTCCGCTGGCGGCTCTGGTAACGCCGGCATTGACCACATGCCGTACTTCGCGCTATGAATTGGGGACCCGGGCCATGGAATTGTTGTTGGAGCGGATCGGCGGCTGCACGGAAATGTGCAAGGAGATCGTCCTGTCGACCGAACTGATTGTGCGCGACAGCGCGCCGTGAACCCTATGCGATGAATGAAGTGACTTTTCCGAGTCAGGAGGTGAGAACTGGACAACGATGTTATTCGATCGTAACGACACCCACACAGACGATTATTCTAACAAATTCTAGTGAGCATTTTTAAGGAGGGATACCGATGCACAAGAGACAAATTAGTCGACGTGAGTTTTTGCGCCTGAGCGCCTTGACTGCCGCAGGGGCAGCATTGGCCGGATGCAAGCAAACCCCGCCAAAGAGACGGTTGCTCCGCCGCAAGAGGAAGCACAGCCTACCGCTGTCCCGGCCGCAAAGTACAGCGAAGCCCCGATGCTGGCAGGTATGGGGCTGCCACCGATAGATGAACGCTTGCCCGAAGAGCCACTGGTCGTCCAACCGGTCGATTCGTTGGGTGAGTACGGCGGCACCTGGCACCGCGCCTTCCTCGGTGTGGCGGACTTTCACGCCCTGGGCCGCCTCATCTACGAAGCCGTGCTGCGCTGGCCGCGCGATCCCAAAGACCCGATCCAGCCCGGTCTGGCGGAGTCATGGGAATGGTCGGATGACGGCAAAGCACTGACCTTGCACTTCCGCAAGGGACTCAAATGGTCAGACGGTGCGCCTTTCACCGTGGATGACATCATCTTCTGGTGGGAAGACATCGAGAACGACACCAACATCACAGCCTCGCGGCACATCGAGTGGGTGGTCAATGGCGAGCCGATGCAGTTAGAAAAGATCGATGATATCACCATCAAACTGAAGTTCGCCGGGCCGAACGGTCTGGCCGAGACCACCGGGCTGGCCTTCCACGGCTGCCAGTGGCCGCTGGGCTTCGAGCGTTTTGGCTTCTTCGCCCCCCAGCATTATCTCAAGGAGTTCCATCCCAAACACACCACAGGCGCGACCTATGAGGTGTTTGAAGAGAAGGCCTTCAACTTCAACACTGAACTGCCGGTGATGTACGCCTGGAAAGTGGTACAATGGGAAGCCGGCTCCACAGAGATGGTCGCCGAGCGCAATCCCTACTACTGGAAAGTCGATCCGGCAGGCAAGCAGCTCCCCTACATCGATCGTATTCACTACACCCTGGTGGAAAATGGCGACGCGCTCAACCTGATGGCCATCGCGGGCGAATTGGACATGCAGCACCGCCGCATCAGCTTCGGACAATACACCGTTTATCAGGAAAACGCGGAAAAAGGCAATTACCACCTGTTGATCTGGCCCACGGCGCAAGCGTCCACCATCACCCTCTTCCCCAACCAGAGCTACGCCGACCCCAAGTATCGGGAATTGCTGCAAAACCTGAAGTTCCGCCAGGCATTGTCGGTGGCCATTGACCGCAACATGATCAATGAGGTTTCGTTCCTCGGACAGGCCATCCCGCGCAACACAACCGTCGTGCGCGATTCACCCTTATTCCAGGAAGACATCGAACAATACTACGCCGAGTACGACACCGCCAAAGCCCAGACGTTGCTAGAAGAAGTTGGGCTGAAAAAGGGCGGCGACGGCTTCTATCAGTTCGCCGACGGTTCGCCGGTGGAACTGATCATCGAAGGTACCGACGCCGTTTCGGGCGCTAACATGGATGCGCTGGAATTGATCACCCAGAACTGGAACGACATTGGCCTCAAAACCGTCCTGCAAACGATGTCACGCGACATCTACTGGCCCAGGGCCTGCGGTAATGAGGTTATGTTCGCCACCTGGGAAACCGACCGCGGCCTGGTACCGATGGTAGATCCGCTCTACCAGTTCCCGTTCGACGAGCGCTCGTGGATGGCGCCGGCCTATGGAACCTGGTACAAATCCGGTGGGGAGTTGGGAGAGGAACCGACTGCCATTTTCAAAGAAGTGCAGGACCTGTACGATCAATACAAGGTCACCGTGGATGGCGACAAACAAGTCGAAATCGGCAAGCAGATCGTCCGGAAATCTACCGAGCAATTGTTCTGCATCGGCACGGTGGGCGAGCCTCCTGCGCTGACCGTGGTGAAGAACAACTTCCACAACGTCATGGAAAAACACACCTCCGACTGGATCGTCTTCACACCGGGCACGATGGATCCACCCCAATTCTGGATAGAACAGTAACTGGCAGCAGGTGGGGCGCACTTTGCCCAAGTGCACCCCACCTATAGTTGCTGCTCCGACCAGAAGACGAACGACTACAGAACTGTTAGAAGGAGCCGGTTATGTTAGCTTATATAGGGAGGCGTATTTTAGGGATGATCCCCACGCTCTTTATCGTGTCCATCATCACCTTCATCATTATCCAGTTGCCACCCGGCGACTTTTTCACGACGCGGGCAATCGAGGCGGCGATGAGCGGCGGTGGGCAGGACAAAGAGACCGTCAAAAAGATGCAGGAACGCTATGGCCTGGACAAACCTCCCTATGTCCAATACTGGCGCTGGGTCTCTGGCTTTCCGCGTGGCGACTTCGGGTATTCGCTCGAATGGAACAGCCCTGTTCTGCCCATCGTGATGCGGCGCATGGGATACACGCTCCAGGTGGGAGGGCTATCGCTGCTCTTTATGGTTGCGGTAGCCATTCCCATCGGCATCTATTCGGCAACCCATCAATATTCTGTTGGCGACCATGCCCTCTCTTTGATAGGCTTTTTGGGATTGTCGCTGCCCGGCTTCCTCCTGGCATTATTATGGATGTTCCTGGGCGTCATCGTGCTGCGCATCCCGGTCGGCGGAGAAATCTCCAAAGGTATGGCCGACCAGCCCTGGAACCTGGCCAAGATACTCGATTATCTGAACCATCTCTGGCCGCCGGCAGTGATCCTGGGGCTGGCAAGCACAGCTCAACTTCAACGCATTATGCGGGGCAATCTGCTGGATGTCATGGGACAACAATTTATCACCACCGCGCGGGCAAAAGGACTTAAGGAGAAAAAGGTCGTCAACAAGTACGGCGTGCGGGCGGCCATCAACCCTTTGATCAGCGTGATGGCGATGGAGATTCCCAAAATCATTTCGGAATCGACTATCGTAGGCATCGTTATGTCGGTTCCGACCACCGGTCCGCTGCTGTTGCGCGCCCTGGAGACCCAGGATATGTACCTGGCCGGGACTTTTTTGCTCTTCATGACGCTGCTCTTGATGGCGGCTAATCTGTTGGCCGACATCGCCCTGGCATGGGCTGATCCAAGGATCGTGTACACATGAGCGATATAGAAAGCAAGTCCAAAGCCTTGTTCAAGCTCTATGAGGGGTTGAGCGACGCCAGCGCAGACCTGGAACCGGAAGAACCGGCAGATCAGAAGTCTCTGGATGCCATTTTCGCCGCCTCGCAATGGCAACTGATGTGGCGCAAATTCAAGCGCAACAAGGTCGCCATCGTAGGCGGAATCGTGGTCGCGCTCTACTATCTCACGGCGCTTCTAGCGGGCTTTGTGGCCCCGTATACCCTCGAAGCGCGCTTCATCCAATACATCCACATGCCGCCGCAGCGGATTCGCATCTTCAATGAGGGAAAGCTACAGCCGCACGTCTGTGGGGTCGAACTGACCATCGACGAGAACTTACGCAAGCACTATACCCCCAACTGCGACGAGCGATTTCCGCTCCAATTCTTTGCCCGCGGCGAATCCTACAAGTTGTTCGGGATGATCGACACCGACGTCCATCTCTTCCAGGTGCCGGACGGCATTGTCTCGCTGCTCGGCACCGACCGGCAAGGACGCGACATGTTTTCCCGCATCCTCTACGGCAGCCAGGTCTCGCTGACCATCGGGTTGCTGGGGGTGGCCCTGAGCCTGATCTTTGGGTCGGTGTTGGGTGTTGTCTCTGGCTATTATGG
>JAKJAB010000320.1:0-255 GCA_022707725.1 Chloroflexota bacterium
AAGGCCAATACGGAAGTGGGAGACGGTGCGCGTGGCTTCACGGCGCAAACCGGCCTGCTCCAACTGCGCCCACATCCAGCGGGGATGAAAATCGAAGTTGAGCGCCACGAATTCGACCGGTTCAGGATCGAAAGGCGACCACGATTGGCGGCGCAGGAGGTAACGCGCAATCGCTTTGAGGTTCAGCTTGCTGGCGAATTCCAAGACGAACGCCCCACCCGGCCCCAGGATGTCGGCAATGCCGCGCAGCACGGC
>JAKJAB010000320.1:265-4445 GCA_022707725.1 Chloroflexota bacterium
AAAGAGGTAACGGGGTCGTCCATCCGCACCGTTCTCGCCGAGACGTTCGACAGCCTGTTCCAACTGCGTGCGCGCGTAATCGAAGAGCACGACCGTCTCATACCCAGCATAAAGGTCGGCCATGCGTCCGAAGCCCGCGCCGATTTCGATGAGCGTGCGGCCCTGCGATGGCAACAGCGCCCGCATGGCAATGCGTTCGGCGGCGTCCTCATAGGCACGTGTGGTATCCCAGAACTCCGTGCGATAGCGGGAGCCTTCGTAGTTGCAGATAGGCGGTTGAGTCATTGTGGGGTGTTAACGACCTGCTGCAAGAGTTCCTCGGTTGAATTGGGTAGGCTCTGCACTGCGCCAGTGAGTGGAGAGAAAACCGCGCGTAGTTGTTCGATAGCTGGAGCCATTCCAGCCTCGGCCAATGGGATTTCGACGGGCACTTGCATCACCACTGGCACGGTCGTGCTGACGGGCACCATCAGGTTGAGGGCCACGGGCAACGCCATGCCCTGCGGGAGCGCAAGCTGCACGGTCCCGTGGATCGCGCCGCCGCCGCCCGGCAATACAAACGTCGCCGGCGCCTGGAGTGGAACCGCGCTCACCAACACGACATCCGTATTCTGTGCCAGTGGCAGGTCAAACACCACCGGCATCGTATCGGTGATGTAGACGATGGATTGGATGCGCGTTTCTCCCAGGGCGGCAAAGGCACTGTCCAGATCGAGCAACAGTGGTTCGGCCACTTGACTCTTGACCATGAACACGGGGTCAGGCGCCAAAAGCAAAACGAGCACCAGGATGACGTTGACGACAAACGAGAAGACGATGGCAATATTCTTGAACGCATTCCACAATGGACCAAGTCCGCTCCCCCGTCGGGTGGGCCGGGCAGCTTGCACCGATGCACTCTCTGATGTTGTCATACTGACCTCCTACATGTACTATAGAAATATGTTACCATAAATATTGACAAAACGCAAAGGAAGTCGGTGCTTTTTTCGCAATCCCGCGAAACTTTTGCAGAAGGGGAGGCAGACAACAGACACAGTGAAAGCGAGCAGCACAGCGTTATCGTCCAGCAGGCGCAAAAAAGTCGAGGAGCGGGTGAAGCTCCTCGACTGTAGTAAGAATCGGCAGCCGTTTACCGCGCTTTCAACACCAAAGGCAAGTAAACGCGAAGGATGTTGATGCTCAGCGTCGCGCTGCGCGTGACGTCCACATATCCCGGTACGGCGATGTTAGCGCGGTTGGTGATAAAAGCCGGCAAGATAGCCGTGCTGCCGGGTTTGGTATACGTGACGACAACGGCGTAGGTCAGTGTGATGTTTGGTGAGGGCGAGAGCACGCCCGTCCATTGCAACAACGGCGCTTGCGTCTCGTCCACCTCACCGGACGTAGCGATGAACGTGCCGGGGATGTAGACCAGGCCCGGACGGATGACGTCGCTCATGACGGCGGTAAGGGACAACGGCCCGGTGGCGTTGCGGATGCCCACCGTATACGTCACGCGGTCGCCGTGATAGGCGGACGGCGTGGAGATGGTCTTGAATGCTGGTGTGAGGTCGGGATAATCGGGAGGGCGTACAATCTCCACGGTCGCCGTGCGGGTGAGCGGATCCTGCCCCGCAACGGCGATAACGGCAGTGTTGGTGACGCTGCGCCATTCGGTGGTGGCAACGGTGACGGCATAAGTCACGGTAACGGCAGGCGTGGGCGTGAGCAGGCCCGTCCACGTGAGCGCGGGCGCGGCATCGTCATCCACCACACCAGCAGTCGCGGCAAGAGAGCCGGGGACGTAAGCCAGTCCGGCGGGAAGCGTATCGTTGAGCATCACGGTCCCGGTCGGCGGCGCGCCGCTGGCCTGGATGGCGACGGTGTAGGTGATGGTCTCGCCCGGCGTCGCTTCGGCCTGCGAGGCGGTCTTGCTGGCATCCAGCGCGCTGATCCCGCCATCCCAGCCGGCAAGGCGCGCCCACAGCGCCCACACGGCATACGCCTTCTGGTTGCAGTTGAGCGATTGGCTGTGCGCGCAACTACATTCGTACCAATCCGTCCTCTCGGTATGCGCGGTCTGCCAGTCCAGCGCCCAGTTCTTGTCGAGTGAACCGTTGCCGTCGGAATCGTAATCGCAGTTATCGTTGACATCCTTATCGCCATAGTAATTGCCGTCCGGATCGTACAGCTCGATGTCATAGAAATCGTACAGCACTTTGTTGTTTTCGATGCAGTAATCGCGGATTTGCTGGTTGCGCAGGTGCAGGTTGCCCTCCTCGCCGGAACCGTCCGAGTGGCCGGTCATATAGATGAAGGTGACGCCGGGATAATCCAGTTCCAGTTGCGTCATCGGCGCGAGATAGGTGCTAATCATCGTTTCCTCGGTGCGGCCCGATGCCTGCCCGCACCACGACCATATAATGACGTTGACGTTGGGGTGACTTTGGCCGCGTCCGGTCACAGGATCAGGCGTACCCAGATAGCTGCGGGTATTGTTGACCCAATCCGGGTAATACCCCACATCGCCGCCCATCGCGTAGTCGTCCAGATCGAGCGCGCCGCCCGAACCGCCCTCGTTCCAGACAAAAATGTTGTTGGGGAGCGCGAGTCCCAAGCCGCCGTTGGCAAAGCCGACCAGCCCGCTCATCCCATCGGTAAGCTGGCTGCCGTGAGAGGTATGCCCATACGCGATGTGCAACTGCTGTTTGGCGGCCTCGATCCATGCTTGCGGGACGGCGGTGATGTCCACAGAGGTGTGGTCGACGATGAGCGGCATCGTGCGCGCCTGCGGAGCATCCGGCGCCTTGATACCGGCGGCGACGGCAGGTCCCGCGCTAAACGGCAGCAGCACAAGCATCAACAAAGCAAAGCTATTGATCCATCTCAACGTTTTCATTCGATCGCTCCTTTTCCTGGTGAAATCATATAAGCATTCAGCCATCAGCTTTCAGCTATCAGCAAAGATATCCGACACGTAGTCAGGATTGCCTAGATGACACAACGTAGCGATGTCGAAGTAGTTGCATAAACGTTAAAGCTGAGGGCTGACGGCTAATAGCTGAGTGCCCGGCTCTAGTCGGACACAGATACCGGCAGCGCCCGCACCCGCTTCCCCGTCGCCTGGAAGAAGGCGTTCGCAATCGCCGGGGCCACGCCGACCATCACCGGCTCTGCCAGGTTCTTCGCGCCGAACGGACCTTCGCGCAGGGTGGTCTGGATGTACGTCGCGTCGATGTCGGGCACGTCGGTAGCGCGCGGGATGCGGTAGGTGTTCAGTTCCAGCGTTTGGGGGACGGCGTTTTCGTAGCGGAAGTGCTCCGTCAGCCCGTAGCCGAGGCCCTGCGCCACGCCGCCGTACATTTGCCCCAACGCTCCGGCAGGATAGAGGATCCGCCCCGCGTCGTGCGCCGCCCACAGCCCGGTGACCGCCGTTTTCCCCGTCCGCGTGTTGACCTCCACCTCGGCCACGAGCGCGCCGAAGACGTAGCACAGGTACGGTTCGCCGGTTCCCGTCGCAAAGTCCCAATGGATGGGGCGAATCTCCCATTTGCCCTCCACCGAAAGCGGCAGCCCCATCGCGCGGGCGCGCGCCGTCACCGCTTCGAAGGACAGCGGCTCCTCGTCGGGGCCGATGAAGTTCTCGCCATCGCGCACGAGCTGCTCCGGCGCACAGCCTAGCGCGTCCGCCGCCGCGAAGGTCAGTTGTTGCAACAATTTCTCCGCCGCCACCCGCACCGCGTTGCCCCCCACAATGGACGCGCGCGAGGCTACCGTCGGCCCGGAATCGATTGCGGTGCGCGTGTCGGGGCGCAACATCCGCACCCGGCGCATCTCCACGCCCAGGATTTCCGCCGCCAGCAGGCTAAAGACGGTACGGCTGCCCTGTCCGTAGTCGGTGAGGCCGGAGGTGAGCGTGATGCCGTCGTCAGGATCGACCGAGAGCGTGGAAACGGCGAAATCGTGCCCCTCGCCGCCCAGGCCGCTGCCGTGGAAATAGCAGGCCACGCCCAGCCCTTTGCGGCGGACGGCGTCCACGGGCTGCTGCGCGTAGGCGGCGCGCTTGCGCTCCCATTCCGACGCCTCGCGCACCCGTTCCAGGCAAGCCGCCAGGCCCACTTCGTGGTTGACCAGGTCGCCCGTCATCGTGCGGTCGCCCTCGCGCAGGCAGTTTTGCAGACGGAAGTCCAGCGGGTCG
>JAKJAB010000321.1:0-381 GCA_022707725.1 Chloroflexota bacterium
TGGCTCGCTGGCCCAGCTACCGAGAGGTGCAACGTTCACATACCGCGCGCTGGGCCGCCATGTAGCGCCTGGAAGATCACAGACCGGGCATGTACTGTCCAGGGTCTGCCCCTCGCCCGTGTCCGGCGTTACGGCCGGGTTGGGGCAGACCCGCCCGGCCCTGGTCAAATGAAGACACGAGTAACCCGCAGGAGAACAGCCGATCATGGGCACGATTCAAGCCAATATCGAACAAATGGAAGGTTTTCTGGATCACCTGCGCCGATTCGACCAGCTGCTCGACGATGAGTTCCGCAGCATGATCGGTCACTGGCGTGACCTGGGCGGGGTGTGGACAGATGTCAAATACGATGAATTTGGCCGCGACCTGGAAGAGGTCGC
>JAKJAB010000321.1:391-4437 GCA_022707725.1 Chloroflexota bacterium
TACCTGGCGGCGGCCGACGGCCACGAGGATCACCTGGCGCGCCTCATCCAGCGCCTGCATGACTACATCGAGACGTAACCGACTATGACTGAAGTTGACGCCGATCTGGAGGCCATCCAGGCGCTGCGCGCCGGGCTGCTCGCTTTTGCCGGCCGTTGCCGCGAAACCTTGCCCGACGCCGATTACGCCGTGGCCCGCGCTATCCAGAAATTAGACAGCCTGGAAGCCGATGCACGCGACCGGATCAGCAACCTCACCAACCTGCTCTATGAGTGTTACAGCGCTGCCGCGCGCGGGGTGGCCGCAGATTGCAGTCACATCCGGCACGCGTTGGCGCGCGCTGAGCAACGCCTGGCTCATATCCTGCGGGCGCGGCGTCGCCTGGACGACGCGGTCGAGGCCTGGTATGAGCGGCGCTATGCGCTGGAGAATGCGCTTGACAGCGACCTGTCGGCGGCCGTGACCTACCTTGACCGGCGCATTGCCGCCCTGGAGGCCTACCAGACCACCCAACTGATAGCGGCAGCCGCAGCAGTTGGACGATCGGGCTACCTCGGCCTGATGGGGGCGGCCATTGGGGCCATGCGCATCGCCGAAGGACGCATACGCCGGACGCTGGGCCGCGCCGGCGAGGAGACTGCTTCGCAGGTGCTGAGCCAGCGGTTTGGCCTGCACGAGGTACCGTTCACCCAGGCGGCGCACGGTTTCGATCGGGTGTTCCGCGCGCCCGGCGTGCCGCTGATCGTGGTGGAGTCCAAGGCCAGCCAGAGCGGCGCGCTGCGTCTGGGACAGACCGCCGCGGGCGAGCAGGGCTCACCCGGTTGGCTCGCGCAAACTGCGGAAAAAATGACCGATCCCTCTTCCGCCCAGTGGAGTCCCACCAATGCGCGGCTCGGTCGCCTGGTACAGGAGATGGGGCCGGAGAACATACCGGTCTTAGCCGTGGTGACCGATTATGCCCGGGCCAGAGCCTCAGTTTTCGGCCGTCAGCCGTCCGGCGATTGGGCGTTGATCGAAGCGGACATCGACCTGAACGATCTCGACCTGAACCAGGTAATCGCCGAAAAGCCAGAAGCCGGTTCCGCTGAACCCAGCCGCCAACCCTCTCCCTGGTCCGAACAGGGCGCCGCTCTGCCGGCAGAGCGCCGGGAAGGGGCGCCTGGCGGCGTCGAGCGGAAAGGATGAAGCATCGTGAATGAGTTGAGCATGTCCCTGATGGACATCGCCCGCCGGTTGGAAGGTGTATGGCAGGAGTCGGCTGAACGCTGGCATGACAGCACGACCGACTATTTCGAGGAGAATTACTGGTGGCCGTTGGCCGAAACGATGTCGGCCTATATCGATGCCGTGCGCGTCTTGGAGAGAGAGCTGGCCGCGATCGAGACGCTCGCCAGCACCGATTAGCACACAGAAGCACCACACAGTTCAGCATAATACGTATATACTCGTAGCGATCACCCGTAAGTGCTTTGTTTAAGGATGGATAATCATCGTCGAAAAAACCTTTTGACATTTACCGTATGGTGGCCTACAATGTCCATGCTATCAAACGGGGTTGTAGTTTCACCTGACTCATCCGCCTTCCCAAGATTGAATGGAAGTTCAACTGTCCAACGCGCCCGATGGGTTCATGCGGCGAGATTCTGCCTGAGGAGGTGATTATGTCACAAGCGATTGCTGATCCTGAAGATTTGCGACGTTTCTCCGCTGACCTCAAACAATTCAACAATCGGTTACGTGAAAGTACATCTCGTTTGCAGGCGCAATTTGGATACCTGGGCGATACTTGGCGCGACCAGGAACACCACAAATTCGCCCAGGAATTCGAGCAGACGATGCGCGTACTGGCACACTTCATGCGCACCTGTGACGAACACATCCCCTTCCTGTTACGTAAAGCGCAACGCATTGATGACTATCTGCGCCAACGCTGATGGTGCTTGCTATGTCTTCTGCCCATGTGCTCTCTATCCAGGCGTTAGAAGAACTGAAAGGGGGACTCAAGCGCTTTGGAACGGAAACACAGGATGCCCTTAACGCTGCAGCAATAGAAATTCAGCGTACGCTGGACTGGCTGCAAGGGCGGCTGACCTACTGGCGCAATGAAGCCAACCGGCGACAGGAAGCCCTGAATCGCGCCCATGCTGCATTGGAGCGGTGTCGCTCTACCGTCTATGTTGATCCCCGGACTGGGCATGCTCGTCACCTCCCCTGCACCGTTGAACAAGAAGCTGTATATCGTGCACGGGTCTATCTGGAAGAAGCACAGGCTGAACTGCGCAATGTCCGGGAATGGACGCGCCTGATACAGCAGGCTGCCGATGATTACCAACGTCAGGCGCAGCGGCTCACAGCCTGGTTAGATGGTCAGTTGCCCGGAGCCAATGCTTTCTTAGAGCGTAAGATCACCACCCTCCAGTCTTACGTGATGATGGGAGTTCCTGTCAGCCGTTTCACAACAACACCTCCTACGCAAGCCGTCGGTGAGACCTTCGCCACCGCCGTGGGGCTGGCGGCCCTGGATACGGGGCTGAGTGCGGCGGCGGTAGCCGTGATCCGCTGGTTGGCCAGCGATGTGCGCCACGTCCTGGGTTCAGTGGGAGAGGAGCTCGCAGCGCAACTGATACGAGAACAACCTGATTTCCAGGAATTACCCTTTGACCAACCAAAACATGGCTTCGACCGCGTGTTTGCCGCCCGCAACCTGCCACTCATCGTGATGGAATCCAAGGTAACCTCTAACGGGGCCTTCCACATCGGTCAGACACAACACGGCGAACAAGGTTCACCGGAGTGGATTGCTGCACAGGCACAAAAGATGGCCGATCGGACTTCGGCCCAATGGAGCCCACTCAACGAACGTATTGCCGCCATGGTGCGGATACTGGGGCCGGAAAATATTCCTTCCGTCGCAGTGGTGATTCAAAGCGCCACCGGACAGGCCGATATTTACGTACGACCAGTTAGAAGTGACGCCTGGCAGCCGCTGCGGGAAGGCGTTTCGTTAGCCGATACGCTGGCTGGGACACCGGTGGCAAGCGCCCACCCCGAAACACGTGGAGGCGTAGAGAGTGAGCGCGGCCCAGAATCCATTGAAGGTGCTTTCAGCGGCCCAAAACGAGGCTGAGGAGCCAAGATGGCGACGAATCTGAACATGGTGATTGCCCAACTGGATACGGCCTGGAAATCGTTGGCTTTACGCTGGCAGGAAACGAAAAAAACATGGAACGACCCGGTAAGCCGGGAGTTTGAAAAAGCGTACTGGGACGTTGCGGAGCATCAGGTTACGGCAACTCGACGCGAAATGGAACGCCTAGCTCAGGTTATCGCCGGCGCGCAACGTAATGTGAAGTGAGGAATTTCGTATGGTTGAAGCAGAGTCACATCCTCTTCAGAAACAACGAGAGATCTTGCGGGAATTCCGCCAGGCCGTGGTCAACCGCCGGCAACAAGAAAAAAGAGCCCAACAACGTTGGGAGGCCAAGCAACAAGACGCCGAAGCTACCCTGAAACGCATCCTAGAAGATGCGGAAAGACGCCTTAGCCGCGAGGGGGTTCAAGCCGAGCGACGGCACGAAGATGCGCTTCGTGAGGCGGAAACTCGGCGTTCACAGACGATACGGAAGGCGGAAAATCTGCTCAAACAAACCAAAGATGAGACCGGCACCCGTTATCGCTCCGACGAGAAGCAGGCAGATACGATATTGGAACAAACCCGGCAAGAGGCTCAAAGGAAACGAGAGCAAGAAGAAAGCGAGATTACAGAGCGTTACTGGGCCGAAGCCCGGACCGCCGAGCAGACGTGGGCAGAGGCGCAAGTACTAGCCGGCGAGAAACAATCCCAAGTACAAAAGTATCTGAGCCGAGCTCAATCCAATCTGAGAGAAGCCCAACTATCTTTGGAACGCTTGATCCCTGTCGAAATCCCTGCCGCCTCACCGGGGCAAATCAACTCAGACAGCGACCCGGCGCAAGCGTTGCAAAATAGCGTAGATACTGTGGATCAGGCGCGCATAGCCATCCGCAGCGCGGTATATGACCTCCTG
>JAKJAB010000322.1:0-296 GCA_022707725.1 Chloroflexota bacterium
GATGTGCGTCACGCCATTGACGACGAAGCGTGCCGTCCCCTCCTCCACCGTCTCCGACGACAGCACGCCCAGAAAATCCGCGAGGACGGTGCAGGGATTGAGTGACTCATCCAGCGTGGGCAGCACCGGCGCGATAAGCGCCCGCCCGCCGTTCCGCAGGAAGCGCACGATGCGTGCCTGCTTTTCCGCCGCCATGCTATCTGACGCGACGACGACAACCGGCGTACTGACGTCTTCTATCCACGCATCGTCGCGCAGATCGCACAACGCTGGCGAGAGGCTCGCGCAGAACGCGG
>JAKJAB010000322.1:306-4423 GCA_022707725.1 Chloroflexota bacterium
TCACCACGCCGCGCCGCAGGAAGTCCCACGCCTGGGGTGGTGTGAAGCGAAAGTCGCCGCCCTTCCAGTACGTGTGCGCGCGAACGTACTCGAAGTCGAGGGCAATCCGGCAGTCGCTCTCGCGCTGCGCCGTCACCAACCATGGATATGTCGCCACAAAGTCACCTAACGCTTTCTGCGCGCCGTACAGCGGGCGGATTTCGCCTGTGGCGCTGATGGACGCGCCGTAGTCGTAGCTGTCGCTGCGGTCGCCGGTGCCGGGGAGGTTGGGGCCGCCGGTGAAGACGTAGAGGTTGTGGCCGTGCATCCCGTAGGCCAGGTTCGTCATGTAGCAGGCGAGCGCGTCCTCCGGTGTGATGGGCGGCCAGTTCGACGCGCTACCGCCGGGCAGCTCGAAGACGGTGGGCGGGAATCCCATCAGCCGCAGCATCTCCAGCGAGACGAAGACTTTGGCCGCGTACTGCGGCGTGGGGTTGTTCTGCGCCCAGGTTTGGTCTAAGTTGTAATAGTGATCCGAGCCGAGTACAAAGTCGTCGCCCAGGGCATCTATCGTTTCCAGGAAGTAGGCGTTCATCTCCGGGTTGGCCGAGTTGTGGACCATCGGCGTATCGATGCCGAATTCGCGCATCCACGCCACGAGCGTCTGCGCGTACTCAGCCACCGTCGCAAGGTAGAAGTCGAAGTAATCCTTCATCCGGCGAATGTCGGGTGGCTGCGCGAGCGACGACGGCGCGGGCGGGGGAACGTCCTCGAAGGCCGTATACGCCATCCCATAAGCACGGTTGAGCGCCGCAACGTTGCCATACTTTGCGCACAGGTAACGCGGATAGCGCCCTCCGCTCTGACCAATGCCCATCGCTTCAGCGTTGTAGTCCAATCCGCCGAACCACTCATGGATGCCCGTCAGCTCGTTGTCGAACTGGACGAAAGCCACCGGGCCGCCGTGCGCCACGGTGTAGCGCGCGATGATCGGGCAGACGACAGCGAACCAGCGCTGCGCCTTCTCCAGGAACAGTGGATGCAGGTAGGAGATCGACATCGGGCCGATGTCCTTGCCATTATAGGTTTTCGCACGCAATTGGGGATGATTTTCGTAGAGCCAGCGCGGTAGGCCGCCATAGATGAGTTCCGAATACTGGTACGGGCCGGGTCGCGCGATGACGTACAATCCCATCTCGCACGCCGTCTCGAAGAACGCTTCCAGGTCGTGTTGCGGGCCGGCGTCGCCGAAGACAAACATGCCCTCCACCGGTTCGTGGATCAGCCAGGGGATGTACGTCGCCAGGCAGTTCCCTCCGGCCTCCTTGAAGAGCGCCATCCGCCGTCGCCAATCCGCGCGCGGCACGCGGTAGTAGTGGAATTCGCCGGAATACAGGTAAACGGGTTCGCTGTCGATACGATAACTCACGCTATCAAAGGTGATAGGGCGCATAGCAAAACCTCCTTTTCAAAGTAGACAGTAGACGGTAAACAGTAGACAGGGACTTCCCCCCGTCTACTGTCGCGCGAATCTTCGCGCTCTGTCTACCTGATTGTACGAAGAACGCGACGCTTGACAAGGGACCGCTCTACATTACAGTTATCGCATTACATTCGGGTGGATATCGATGTCACGTCCATTATGGTTTGTTATACTTCTCAAAAAGGCTTTTCCGACGCGCTATTTCCTGGCGATGCTGGCGCGCAAAGTGCCACCGATCCGCAAACTCATCGACCACTTTCTCTTCGAAGGGGATGACATCATCTACCTTCCCAAAGACACCGTCATCCAGATCAACCAGCCCATCGCGCGCGCCGAGGAGACCGTACCGCCTTCCCAAATCGTCGAACGTTTCATCGAACAGGCAAATTACCGCTGGATCACGAACAAGTGCATCTGCCGTGACTCGGAGCAGTGCAAAGGTTATCCCATCGATCTTGGCTGCATCTTTCTGGGCGAGGCGGTCTTGCAGATCAATCCCCAACTGGGACATCTGGCGACCACGGAAGAGGCGCTGGCCCACCTGCAACGCGCACGCGAGGCTGGATTGGTCCATCTCATCGGGCGGAATCGCATCGATTCCGTTTGGCTGGGTGCAGGGCCCTTCGATAAGCTACTCACGATCTGCAACTGTTGCCCGTGCTGCTGTCTGTGGCGCGTGCTGCCCGATCTGCCGCCGGAGATCAGCGGCAACGTCACCCGCATGCCCGGCGTCACCGTGACCGTCACGGACCGTTGTGTGGGATGTGGAACCTGTACGCGTGATGTCTGTTTTGTGAGTGCGATTCGTCTTGTGGATGGGCGCGCCGTTATCGACGAAACCTGTCGCGGTTGCGGGCGCTGCGTCGAAATCTGCCCACAACACGCCATCGAACTGCAGGACACGACCTTCGTTGAGCAATCCATCGCGCGCCTCACACCCCTGGTCGATATTGCGTAAACTTGCAACAAGTCTGGGAGGTAGCCTTTATGTATGATTCGCACCAAAGAGGGGAAAAATAAGTGTAGCATCTGACGAACCATTCGCCATTTGCCATTTACCATTTTTAAGGGGGTCTCTTATGCGTATTCTTTTCATCGACATCGACACGTTGCGGGCCGATCACCTGGGCTGCTACGGCTATCACCGCGATACCAGCCCCAACCTGGACCGGCTGGCGCAGGAATCAGTGCGCTTCGAGAACAATTTCGTCACCGACGCGCCGTGCCTGCCGTCGCGCACGGCATTGTGGAGCGGGCGCTTTGGCTTCCGTAACGGCGTCGTCGGCCACATGGGATCGTCCGCCGATCCCTTCAACGACGGCTGCCCGCGTGGTTTCCGCGATTCTTACGACGCGACCTCATGGATGAGCGCGTTGCGCCGGGCCGGGCTGTACACCGTCACCGTCAGCCCGTTCGGGGAGCGGCACTCGGCGTGGGAGTGGTACGCGGGCTATCGCGAGATGTACAATCCCGGAAAAGGCGGGATAGAGCGCGCCGACGAAGTCATCCCCACCGCCATCGATTGGATCGAGCGCAACGGCGACAAAGACGACTGGTTTCTGCACGTCAACGTGTGGGATCCGCACACGCCCTACCGCACACCGCTGGAATACGGCGACCGCTTCGCGGACGATCCGCTGCCCGAATGGATGACGGAGGACCTGCGCCAGAAGTGCTGGGACGGCTTCGGGCCGCACAGCGCGCAGGAGTTGGCAGGCCACGATCTAAACGAGGCGTGGGTGCGCCAGTATCCGCGCGTCCCGCTGCAACTCGATTCGATGGACGCGCTGCGGCAGTGGATCGACGGCTACGACATGGGCATCTGGTACGCCGATTTGTGGATCGGCAAGCTGCTGGAAAGCCTGAAAGCCAAGGGCATTTTGGAGGATACCGTCATCATCGTCAGCTCCGACCACGCCGAGAGCCAGGGCGAGTTCAACGTATGGGGCGACCACCAGACCGCCGACCCGTCCGTCTGCCGTGTGCCGCTACTCATCCGCTGGCCGGGCATTACCGATACCGCTTGCGCCGGATCGCAATCCAGCGCCGGGCGCGTGGATCGCGCCCTGCACTACCACTTCGACTGGGCGGCGACGCTCATCGAGCTGGCCGGCGGGACGGTTCCGGCGAATTGGGATGGCGTCTCGTATGCGGAGGCGTTCAAGGCCGGCGAGGAACAGGGCCGTCCGTACCTCGTCACCAGCCAGGGCGCGTGGTCGGTGCAGCGTGCCGTGCGCTTCGACCTCGAGGGCGAGGCGTGGGTCTGCCTGCGGACGTACCACGATGGGCACAAGGCGCTCGATCCGGTGATGCTGTTCAACCTGACGCGCGATCCAACTATGCAGCACAACCTGATCGCCGAGCGCCCCGATCTGGTGGACAAGGCGATGGGGATGCTCGCGGAATGGCACCACGAGATGATGCTCAAGAGCACAACCAACATCGACCCGCTGATGACGGTGCTGCGCGAGGGCGGCCCTTCGCATACGCGCTACCAACTGCCTGCATACTTGCAGAGACTACGCGCCACCGGTCGCGCCAATTACGCGGAGCGGCTGGAGAAATTGCATCCGGATGAGGCGTGACGAATTACGAATTACGAATTGCGAATCACAAATCGCAAGGCCAATCCCGACCTTGCGATTTGTCTCTTTC
>JAKJAB010000323.1 GCA_022707725.1 Chloroflexota bacterium
CCGCCGAAGCCACCGTCCAGGCCGTGCTGCGCGACGTCCCCGACGTCGTCTCCATTGTGGCGATGGGGGCCTGGGAACAGCGCACCGACGAAGACGAACTGTGCGCCTACTACCTGTATAACCGGCTGGAAGGCCGCCAGCCGGACAAAGAGGCCATCAAAGCCCTGGTGCGCACGGGAAACACTTACGCCTGGTATCTCAAGGATTACCTCGACGGCTATCCCACCGACGGTGAAATCGGCCTGCACATCGACGCCTGCCCCTTTGCCATTCTGGTGCAGCGCGAAAACGGCATCCTCGTCTCGCGGCCCGTCGTTCCCATATCCTAAAAAGCCGCTAATCGCGCCAATCTACGCGAATCATTTTTTGCAAGGGTCGGCGTGATTCGCAGCTCGAAATCTGCTTCATCTGCTCAATCTGCTGACCCAAAATCAGGTTCACGCAGCAGTAAGTTTCTGTGGCTTCCACACTGCCATCAACACAGCTGCGATCAGTGACAGCGCTGCGCCGAAGAAGAACGGCGCCGAGGCGCCAAAACCGCCCCAACTCCCGAGACCTTGCCACAGGATTCCGGCAATGAGCGACGCTGGGAAATCCAGGATGCCTAATACAGCGTTGTACGTTCCGTAAGCCGTGCCGCGTAACGCCTCTGGCACAAGGTCGGCAACCATCGCTTTCGTCGTGCCGTAGGCCAGACCGTAGTAAACACCGTAGATGGCATACAGCGCCCAGATGTGCCACCCTTTCCCGGCAACAGCAAATCCTAGATAGATCGCCGCGTAGACCAGCCATCCGCCGATGATGACGCGCCGCCGTCCCACCTTGTCGGAGAAAGCGCCCGCCGGCGCGCTTACGAGCGTATAAATGGCATTGAAGGTAACGAGCATCGCCAGAATGCCGATGATACTCAATCCACGCTCCTGCGCGCGCAGCACCAGGAAGGCATCCGACGAGTTCCCGAGATCGAAGATACTTACAATCACCATAAAGAGCAAGAAAGGTTTGCCCAATCCCTTGAATGAGATGCGCGGCAACTCGCGCACCTTGGTCACCGCCACTTCCTGTGTGCCGACGGCGAGCGCGATCACAGCCAGTGCAGCCGGGATCAGGCTGATGAGCACCACCGTCTGAAACGTCACGCGTGTCAGTTCCCCAGAACTTTGCTGCGCAAGCCAGACAACGACCAACGCGATAACCAACCCCAACATAGCTCCGGCAGTGTCGGCAGCACGATGGAAGCCAAAGGCCAGCCCGCGCTGCTTCTCATCGATACTGTCAGCCACCAGGGCGTCGCGCGGCGCGGTACGCACGCCCTTGCCGACTCGGTCAGCCCAGCGCACGCCAGCCACCAATCCCCAGGTGTCGGCGATGTAGAAGAATGGCTTCGCCAGGGCCGAAATCCCATAGCCGGCCACCGCCAGCCATTTGCGCGCGCGCAGTTTGTCCGACAGCCAGCCGGAGAAGATTTTGAGGATACTGGCCGTCGCTTCGGCGATACCCTCAATCAAACCGATGATGTTGGTCTTGACGCCCAACACGTTCGACAAAAACAACGGCAAGATGTTGATGACCATCTCGCTGGAAATATCCATAAAGAAACTGGTCAGACTCACCGCCCACACGTTGCGCGGCAACCGGCGAATCCTATCCCGAAACGAAGTTGATGAACGTGCCATAAGAGTGCCTCCTCCAGATAAATGGTGCGTGCCAACCACAATCAGATTCCGATAATATTACCGTCTCCGTTACAGTCAACAAGGCCTGACAAGTTGACCTATCCGTTATCGTGGGTATAACTCATTCACCTGCTGTTTATAGTTGAGAAAGGAGCAAGAACAGTGTACACCTGGGATACGTTAGCGATCGCCGGTTTCGAGCACAGGCCAGTGCCCAATGCTTTCCACTCTTACGTGCGGTGGTGAATTTTCTCAACGGATTGAACGGATTCTAACGGAGGGATTCCCGTCCGATCCGGTAAATTCGTTGAGATGAATTGGAGAATTTATGAACACAAAACGCATCACGTATCCGATTTCCATCGAAGCGGTAGACAGCCGCTTTTACGATGTACAGACGCATACCGCCGGGCCGCAGGGTGCGCTCCCACTGGACACTGGTTTCTTGCGCAATACCCCCAGCGGCGATCTCTTCGGGCTGACGATGGACGCCGGAATGGGCTGGCCCGCCGCCGAACTACGCCGCCCGGAGTACCTCATCCTCGGCATCACCGGCGGAATGCGCGCGGAGAATGGAACGCCGCTGGCGCTGGGCCTCCACTCCGGCCATTGGGAGACCGACAGGCTGATGCGCGCCGCCGCCGAGACATTTGCCGCGCGTGGCGCGATTCCGTTCGCCGGATACCTGACCGATCCCTGCGACGGGCGCACGCAGGGTACGCCGGGGATGATGGACAGCCTGGCCTACCGCAATGACGCCGCCATCGTGCTGCGCCGTCTTATCCGCTCGCTGCCGACGCGACGCGGCGTGTTGGGCGTCGCCGCATGTGACAAGGCCCTGCCCGCGATGATGATGGCGCTGGCCGCCCAACGCGACGGCGCATGCGTGCTCGTACCCGGCGGCGTCACGCTGCCGCCCACGGTAGGGGAAGACCTGGGTAAAGTGCAGACGCTCAGCGCACGCTTCGCCCAGGGCGAGATCACGCTGGAAGAGGCCGCCGTACTCGGTTGCCGCGCCTGCGCCTCTCCGGGTGGCGGATGCCAGTTCCTCGGCACGGCGGCGACCAGCCAGGTCGTCGGCGAGGCATTGGGGATGGCGCTCGTCCATGCGGCGCTGGCTCCTTCGGGGCAACCACTCTGGCTCGACGTCGCCCGGCGCTCGGCGGAAGCGTTGATGAAGCTGGCGGAGGCCGGCGTGACGATGCGCGACATCGTCACCGAGGACGCGCTGCACAACGCGATGGTCGTCTACGCGGCGTTCGGTGGGAGCACGAACCTGCTGCTGCACCTGCCCGCGATTGCCCACGCCGCCGGGCTGCCGCGTCCCACCGCCGCGGATTGGGATCGCGTCAACCGCGCCACGCCCCGGCTGGTGGATGTGCTGCCCAACGGCCCGGTCGGCCATCCGACGGTGCGCGTCTACCTGGCGGGCGGCGTCCCGGAGGTGATGCTGCACCTGCGCGACCTGGGCCTGCTGCGGCTCGACGTCCTCACGGTGCAAGGTTGCCCATTGGGCGAATCGCTGGACGTCTGGGAACGCTCCGAGCGTCGTCACCGCCTGCGCGAACGGTTGTTCACAGAAGACGGTATCGACCCGGATACGGTCATCTTTTCCCCGCAGGAAGCCAAAGCGCGCGGCATCACGAGCACGCTCACCTTCCCCACGGGCAACCTTGCGCAGGAAGGATCAGTGGTCAAGAGCACGGCGATCGATCCAGGCGTGGTGGATGCGGACGGCGTGTATCGCAAAGTTGGCCCGGCGCGGGTGTTCACCACGGAACGCGCGGCGATTGCGGCAATCAAGGGGCAGACGGCAAATCCCGTGCAGCCCGGCGATGTGATCGTCCTCATCGGGCGCGGGCCGCTCGGTTGCGGGATGGAGGAGACGTACCAGGTCACGTCGGCGTTGAAGCACATCTCGTGGGGCAAGGAAGTGGCGCTGATCACCGACGCGCGCTTCAGCGGCGTGAGCACGGGCGCGTGCATCGGTCATGTCGGCCCGGAGGCCCTCGCGGGCGGCTCATTGGGGCGCGTGCAGGAAGGCGACTTGATCGAGATCGTCATCGACCGCGTGAACTTGAACGGCAGCGTCAATCTGGTAGGCCACGGCGGACAGCGTTATTCCCCGGAAGAGGGCGCACGCGTGCTCGATGCCCGTCCACCCCACCCCGACCTGGCCCCAGACCCAGGTCTGCCGGACGACACCCGCCTGTGGGCTGTGTTGCAACAGATCAGCGACGGGACGTGGGGCGGGTGTGTGTACGATGTGGAGGCAATTGTTAGGACTCTAACCGCGAATCACGCGAATCTCCGCTAATTTCCGAGAAAGATTCGCGCAGAGTAACTGTTCAGCCTTGAGGTGGGACGCGCTTAGCTGAACCCAAAACGGCAATTGCCGAATCGACAACCACTCACGCAGTCCTCACAACAGCAACCTCGATTTGCAGATTTCGCGAAGCGCAAGGATAATATGCCCGATACCATAGATTGGAGGGGCAACTATGAACTTGACACGACATGCAACCCCGCACGGCCCGCGTTGGGCGGTTGACGGCGCGTACCTGCCACCAAGCTTTCACCTGGGGTTATTATTGGAACTACCCCGCGAGGCCATCGCGCCATTTCTGGCGGCGCTCCCAACCGAGGGCGAAGCGACAGGCGATCTGCTCGCGCCCATCGAACCGGCGCAGGAAGTCTGGGCGGCCGGCGTGACCTACTTGCGCAGCCGCGACGCCCGCG
>JAKJAB010000324.1 GCA_022707725.1 Chloroflexota bacterium
TCGATCTCGTGACGTGCCGTATCGCGCCGCATCACTTCGACGATGTGGCGCAGTTCGTCAAGGAGGCGGCGCGCGTGGTGCGGCCCGGCGGATTGGTGCTTATCCAGGATCAGCAGATGCCGGAGGATCCGGTGGTCGCTGGTTACGTGGAAACGTTCGAAAAGCTGCGCGATCCGAGCCACAATCACGCGCTCACCGAGGCCGAGTGGCGCGCGGCGTTTGCGGCGGCGGGATTGACGTTGGAACACGTCGAAAGCCTCTCCAAGTCTCACAGTTTCGAGGAGTGGACGACGACGCAAAGCGTGCTGCCCAGCACGAAAGCGTGTCTGGAAGCGTTGATCGCTGCCGCGCCGCCCGCTGTCGTCGAATGGCTGCAGCCACGCGATTTCGGGACGCCGGAAGCGACGTTCGTGAATGTCCACATCATCCTGGCGGGGAGAAAGGGCGGATGAGCGAATAGGCGAGTGGGCGAATTAGCGAATCTACGAATGGGCGAATCAGCGAATCTAAGAATGGGCGAAGCAGTGAAGGAGTTTCCATAAAGCGTATGGGTGAGGCGGCGAAAGAGCGAAGCGGTGGATGAACGAAGCGGCGAATGAGCGCATGGTGAGTGGGCGCGCTGTCTGGTGGCGGCGGGTTCTGGGGGCGATCTTCGATCTGCTCAAGGAGACGGCGTTGGCCTGGCACCGCGACAAGGCGTCGCGGCTGGCGGCAGCGTTGTCGTACTACGCGATTTTTTCGCTCACGCCGCTGTTGGTCGTCATCATTGCTCTCCTCGGACTGGTGTTCGGCGAGCGCGCCGCTCAGGCAGAAATCGCCCACCAGATCGAGGGCGTCGTCGGGCTGGAAGCCGCCGTGATGCTCGAGACGATGCTCGCCAACTTTGGCAACCCTGCTTCGGGTATTCTCACCTCATTTGTCGGTTTGATGACGTTGTTGTACGGCGCGACCGGATTGTTCAACCACGTCCAGGGGGCGCTGAACACAATCTGGCACGCGCCGCCTAGAACGGGCAACGGCGTGGTGCATTTCTTCAAGCAGCGCGCTCTCCACGTCGTTATGATTTTTGGGGTGGGGGCGTTGCTGCTTTTGTCGTTGTTTGCGGAACTCGTCATCACAGCGGTGACGGAGTACTTCAACCTCGAGTCGTTCCCGCAGATGCGCAACTTCTTCGTTGCCCTGGCGATGCTGACGGTGCTGTTTGCCGTCATCTTCAAGACCCTGCCCCAGGTCAAAATCGCCTGGCGCGACGTGCTCATCGGCGCGGTGGTAACGTCGCTGCTGTTTAACGTGGGCCGGATTCTCATCAATGCGTATATGCGTTGGAGCAACATCGGTTCCATTTTCGGCGCTGCCGGATCGCTGGCGGCGCTGCTGGTTTGGGTTTACTACTCCGCGCAGATTTTTCTGCTCGGCGCGGAATTTACCCACGTTTACGCGCTGAAATTTGGCTCGTTACGCAAACCACCGCCTCCTGTCGAAGAGGCCATTGTCTCTCTGCCCTCGGCGGCGTCGATAAAAACTGACAACGCGCCACTCTCCGTTCCGCCTGCTGCTGCGGTCGAGCCTGTACCGCCGTCTGCTGAAACAAAGCACCGCGCCTGGCCGAAGAAAGCCCTCGCCGTCACGACAATGGCGGGAACGATCGTCGCCTCGGCATTCGGCGCGCGCTGGCTGTATCGAAAACGTAAGGGGAAATCGAACGAGACAGGCTTGCCGACCTCGAATCTTACCGAATAATGAATGGGCGCCTGAATCATTCGCTTATTCGTTTTCCATTCGAGATCAGCGTTTGGCTTTTGTGGGTTTTGTATGATAATGATAATCGTTTTCTATGTAAACCATGGACACTGAAAAGGAGATCAATGCATATCACAGACGGGAAGGTCGTACACATTCACTACACGTTGACGGACGACACCGGAGAAATCCTGGATACCTCATCGGGGGGCGAACCGCTCGCCTATTTGCATGGCGCGGGCAACATCATCTCTGGGCTGGAGAATGCCCTGGAAGGCAAGGCGGTGGGCGACACGTTGACCGTGGTGGTCCCCCCGGAGGAAGGCTACGGCGTGCGCAATGCTGAGTTGGTCGATACGGTTTCACGCTCGCAGTTCCCGAACCCCGAACAGGTCGAGGTGGGCGTGCGCTTTCGCGTGCAAATCGGCGATATGATGCACATCGCCACCGTCACGGACATTGTCGGCGATACCGTGACCTTCGATATGAACCATCCGCTGGCCGGCGTCACGTTGCACTTCGACGTTGGCGTCGTGGATGTGAAAGACGCCACGCCGGAGGAACTGTCGCACGGGCACGTCCACGCACATAGGACGCACGAGCATTAGAGCTAATCAAAAAGGCCGAAACATTTGTTCCTGTGTAACCGGTCTATCCGCTTGCAACTTCGCTTTCGCGTTCAACAAAAAAACTGACAGATCTTTTTAGACCTGTCAGTTTTTTTAACGTTTACACCCGGCTCAAGCCAGATCGAACCGATCCAGGTTCATCACCTTGTCCCACGCGGCGATAAAGTCGCGCACGAACTTCTCTTGCCCGTCCACGCTTCCGTAGACTTCTGCGATGGCCCGCAGTTGGGAGTTGGAGCCGAAGATGAGGTCAACGCGGGCGCCGGTCCACTTGAGTTCGCCTGTGGCGCGGTCGCGTCCCTCGAACACGTCCGCGTCCTCCGCGGTGGGCTTCCACACCGTGCCCATATCGAGCAGGTTCACGAAGAAGTCGTTGGTGAGCGCGCCCGGCCGCTTGGTGAAGACGCCGTGCTGAGTCCCGCCATAGTTGGCGTTCAGGACGCGCAGCCCGCCCACGAGCACTGTCATCTCTGGCGCGGTCAGCGTCAACAGTTGCGCGCGGTCCACCAGCAGTTCCTCCGGCGTGACGGCGTATTTGGCTTTTTGGAAGTTGCGGAAGCCGTCGGCTACCGGTTCGAGGACGGCAAAGGAGGCCGCGTCGGTCTGCTCCTGTGCAGCGTCCATGCGCCCCGGCGTAAAAGGCACGGTGACGTCGTAACCGGCGTTCTTTGCTGCCTGCTCGACGCCAGCGCAACCGCCCAGGACGATCAAATCGGCGAGCGACACCTTCTTGCCGCCGGTCTGCGCGTCGTTGAACGCCTTTTGGATGCCTTCGAGGGTCGTGAGCACCTTCGCCAGTTGCTCAGGCTGGTTGACTTGCCAGTCCTTTTGCGGCGCGAGGCGGATGCGCGCCCCGTTTGCTCCGCCGCGATAGTCGGAGCCGCGGAACGTGGACGCCGACGCCCAGGCGGTCGTGACCAGCTCCGAGATCGACAGGCCCGAGGCCAGGAGCCTGGCCTTGAGGTCGGCGACGTCCTGCGCGTCGATCAGCTCGTGGTCCACAGCGGGGATCGGGTCTTGCCAGATCAAATCCTCGTCGGGAACTTCCGGGCCGAGATAGCGCGAGCGCGGCCCCATATCGCGGTGCGTCAGCTTGAACCACGCGCGGGCGAAAGCGTCGGCGAACTCCTCCGGGTTTTCGTGGTATCGCTTGGCGATCTTCCGGTAGGCCGGATCCATTCGCAGCGCCATATCCGCCGTGGTCATAATGGGCACAGCCCGTTTCGATGGATCGTGCGCGCCCGGCGCGTAATCCTTTTCCTCCAGGCCGGCCGGTACCCATTGCCAGGCGCCGGCGGGGCTTTTCACCACGTCCCAATCGTAGCCGAACAGCATATCGAAGTAGCCCATATCCCATTGGGTTGGGTTGGGCGTCCACGGGCCTTCGAGGCCGCTGGTGATCGTATCGTCGCCCTTGCCGCTGCCGTAGTTGCTCTTCCAGCCCAGGCCCATCTCCTCAATGGGCGCTGCTTCAGGCTCGCGCTCTACGTGGGTCGCCGGAGCGGCGCCGTGGGTCTTGCCGAAGGTATGCCCGCCCGCGATCAGCGCGACGGTCTCCTCGTCGTTCATCGCCATACGCGCGAAGGTCTCGCGGACGTCGTGGGCAGACGCGACGGCGCTCGGCACGCCGTTCGGCCCTTCGGGGTTTACGTAGATCAGGCCCATCTGCACGGCGGCGAGCGGGTTTTCGAGATCGCGGTCGCCCGAATAGCGTTTGTCGCCCAGCCATTCGGCCTCTGCGCCCCAATAAATGTCCTCCTCAGGCTCCCAGATGTCCTCGCGCCCACCGGCGAAGCCGAAAGTTTTGCAGCCCATCGACTCCAGCGCGCAGTTGCCGGCCAGGATCATCAAGTCGGCCCAGGAGATTTTGCGGCCGTATTTCTGCTTGATAGGCCAGAGCAGCCGGCGCGCCTTGTCGAGGTTGGCGTTGTCGGGCCAACTGTTGAGGGGCGCAAACCGTTGGTTCCCGGTGCCCGCGCCGCCGCGGCCGTCGCCTATGCGGTAGGTGCCGGCGCTGTGCCACGCCAT
>JAKJAB010000325.1 GCA_022707725.1 Chloroflexota bacterium
GAAACGGCCACAATCTCCGTACTGAACGGCACGCAGACAGGCGGTCTGGCCTACAGCACCTATCAATTCCTCGAAGCCAACGGACTGACCGTCGCTGCCTACGACAACGCCGACCGCCAAGACTATGACACCTCGCTGGTGATCCTCAACCGCGATAAGCCAATGACGGCGCAGCACATCCTATCGCTGCTCAAACTGCCGCAATCGGCGACCGTCCACGGCAACAACCCCACCGCCGCTTATGACATCGTCGTCATCTTGGGCGCGGATTACACGAATGGACAGACGCCGGTAGACGGTAGACAGTAGATGGGGGCAGAGTGTCCGCGGTGACGTCTGATCGGTTCTGAGCTTTGGGACGGAAATTCAAAGGCCCCCTTGAACGGGGGCCTTGTTGTGTGTCAGAAGTTGTGCGCCACCAACGGCAGATAGATTTTCGCGCCCACATTTTGCACGATGATGTTGACCTGCATATTCGATGAATGCGCCAGCCACAGCGTCTCATCGGGGAAGGCGTAGTACGCGGTGTTGCTGACTTGCGCGTACTCGCTGACGAAGGACTCAGGCGGCAGGTCAACCCGAACTGTGAAGACGACAGTGAGGGGTGTGAAGGCCAAAAGGCCGACGCTGCCGGTGAGCGCGCCGCTGGCGTACGTCAGTGTCCCCGGAGCCTCACCGACGAAGCCCTGCCACGTCAGGTGGGAATCCAACGGGTCGTAGAGATGCAGCGTGGTATCGATATCCGTGTGCATGAAGAGCTGGTAAACCAGTGTGCCGCCATTGGTGACAGTGATCGCGGGTGTAGCCGATTTGACGACGGCGGGTGACAAGGTGGCGTCAATGTCCGTGCGTGTCGTCCCCAGCGTGATGGTCACCGGCGTCGATTCTTCGAGTTCGAGCTGGTTGTCATAGTATTTCGGCGCGTAGGCGTGTGTGGGATCGGTGAATTCCACGCGATAGTCGATATCCTGCCCCAAGCCGTCGAACCGGTAAGTGCCGTCGGCCAGTGTGTAGGTTGTACTCACGAGGCTCCATTCCGTCCATGCGATGGGATGGTAAAGATTTACCCGTATTCCGGCGGCTGGGACAGCATCAGGGCGAGTAACGGTGCCGGACAGACTGCCGGGCGGCTGCCCACAAATTTGCCCGGTCCCCTCGACATCCCTGATCGTGGCGAGCCACGCGGTCACCGGCCCTGTCTCCGGCACACACCAGCCCGTGTTGTAGAACGCAAAGCGTTGGAGAGAAGTCAACGAGGTCAGCAATTTCGGAAGTGTGCCGCTGAAAGGATTGTTGTTCAGGTAGAGCCGCGCCAAGCTGGTCAGGTCGCCGATCTGGTGCGGGAGTGTGGTCAGGGCATTGGCGCCCAGGTAGAGGTAACGCAACGTGGTCAGGTTGCCGATCTCCGGCGGAAGAACGGTCAAGCCGTTATCGTTGAGGCACAGCTCTCGCAAACCGCTGAGATTGCTGATCGGCGGTGGAAAGACTCCCAGAGTGTTGTGGCCCAGGTAAAGAGCGGTCAAGTTGGTAAGATTGCTGATCTCGTCCGGGAGCGTGGTAAGGGCGTTGGTGCCCAGGAAAAGCTCGGTCAGCGTCGCCAGGTTGCCGATCTCCGGCGGGAGGGCGGTCAGCGCGTTGCCGGCCAGGGAGAGGGATCGCAGCGCCGCCAGGTCGCCAATCTCCGGCGGGATAGCGGTCAGATCATTGTAGTCCACGAAAAGGGATTCCAGCGCGGTGAGGTTACCGATTTGCTGTGGAAGGGAAACCAGGGCATTGCTCTCCAGGTCGAGCCAGGTCAGCGCGGTGAGGTTGCCGATCTCTGCCGGGAGCGCGGTCACGGCGTTGTCCCACAGGTAAAGCCCTTTCAACGCCGTGAGGCTGCCGATTGCCGGCGGGAGCGCGCCGCTGAGATGATTGCTGAGCAAAGAGAGTTTCGTCACACGCCCGGCTTCACAGGTGACGCCGTACCAGGCACAAGGCGTGGAAGTCTTAAGCCAGTCGGTCTTGGTGTACCAGTCGTCGCCGCCCGTCGCAGTGTAGAGAGCGACCAGCGCCTCACATTCCGTTTGGGGCAGGCCGGTCGCCAACGCACAATCAAAGGCCGTTTGCGTGCGTGTCGATGCGGGTTGCGCCGTCATCCCGCCGATCACTAACGCGCACAAGAGGACTAGATTCACACCATGTGCGGATTTCATTGGCTATTCGCTCCTCGGAAAATCACTTTACTGCAACGTTTAAGGCGGATCACAATCCACCGTCCCGCAGCGCCGGATGATAATCCGGTGCAAGCATTTCGCTCGTTCAGGCGCTAATCGACAACTAAGGCATTTCCGACTGGCCGAGCGGCTGCATAATGATGTAATTGAATCCGTTCATCGGGATGTGCTCCACCAGCCCGTAGTGCTGCCCGATGGCGGCCAGTACCGGCGGTGGGTAGAACTGCGCCCGCATGATCACCAGCCCAAATGCCTTGCGGCGGATCATCGCTTCCAGTTCGGTCGTATCGAGCAGGCCGTTATTATACAGATTGAGCAACTGCGTGGGATTCGTGATCACCGGCTTCCTTGCGAGCATCGTGAAAGCGGCTTCCTCGCTGAAGACCGGCAAATCCGTGCCCCGCACGTAGGCCATGATGCGCGCCCCGCCTTCGTAGTCACGTGGCAGCATAAAATGGCCCACTTGCGTGTAGCCAACCGCGTCGTAGTACGGGTAATCGGCATACGCCGACTGCCCGGCGACGCCTAACACGCGCGCCACCGGTCCCCAGAACGGCCCGTCTGTCGGCAGGTGCAGCATCCGCGTGGACTGCACCAGGAACAGCAAAGGGATCAAGATCGCCACGTAACCCTGCCCCTGTGGGCGTTGCTGTATTCCATAGTCCCGTAGCTTGCCCAACGCGAACCCGCCCAAGATGATCGCCGCCGCCACCGACGAGACCCAGTACGCCTCCCCCGCGCCCCATTTGCCCGACATCACACCGGTTCCTAACGCGAAGATGAACCAGAGTGCACACACAGACAGCGACCCAACATAGGCTTCGTAGATCACCATGCCCACCGCCAGGGTGATGAACACGGTGTGCACTTTGAGCCACGAACGCGTCAACGCGATCAACTGCGGTATTATGTACTCGTTCACGTTGGCAGAAATCGTGTTGAGCCACCACTGCCCGCCCGTCGCCCAGTCGAGGCCCAGGAACACCAGTCCGAAGAGCGCGCCAAAGATGACCACACTCACGAGCGCGCGTTTGGGGTTGCGCAGCAACAAATAGCCGAACACCGCCGCCGCCGTGAAGACCGCCAACTGTTTGGCGTATCCCGCTAAAAATAGACATACCAATCCCAAGACCAGATTTCGTGTGCCGTGACGCGGGTTTTCCGTGTCCGCGATGAAGAAAACGCACAACGTTTCGAAGAACACCATCGTCAGATGTTGGCGGCACAGCGGACCGATGTGGTAGACGAAGTTCGAGGCTGTGTAGGCCAGCCCGCTCATCAGGGGGATGAAAACCCCGCCCGTGCGACGGCGCACCGTCCACCCGATGGCGAACGCCGTCAACAGCGTGATGATGAACGAGAGAACGCGTCCGGATAGCAACGTTTGCCCGAAGATGGGGAACAGCGCGATGTTGAGGATGTGGAACACTGGCGGGTAGTTCGATGAGTAGAAGGGATACACGCTGCTGTCGCGGTAAGGCCACTCGCCCCGACTGTGCAAAACGGCGTCATACAGCTCGAAGCTCTCGCCCTGGTCGTAGTCGTAGGGCCAGCGGAAAAGCTCGATGGCGTAGACGATGTAGACGCCCAGGTAGGCCAGGAACGCCAGCAGCGCCAGCACCGCCAGGACTCGTCCAACCCAAACTGTCGCGCCGTGGCTGTTCTCCGACCGGGGCACTCCCTGATATTGCGGTTCGCGTTCGGCAGCAGCGGGCGCATCCCCCAGACGCAGCAGCGGAATACCGCACAGCGCGAGCAACACGCCCCCCGCGAGCAGCGCCCCTTCGACCGGGCCGATACCCGACCACGCTCCTGCACCCAGGCGCCCGACGATCAACAGGAGCGCATCGGCACCCAGGCCAACGATAACAAATAAAAATCCAAGCTGTTTTTTGGAAATTGGCCGATCCAATACCATTTACGAAAGCTCTTCCAGAAATTCTTGCAGGTTGTGGCGGACGGCGTAAGCGGCGGCTTCAGCGCGATTGGTCAGTCCGAGTTTGGAGAGGATGCTGCTTACGTAGTTGCGCACCGTCCCCTCGCCCAGGAAGAGCGATTTGGCGATCTCTTTGTTGGTGCGCCCTTCGGAGACCAGCCCCAACACGCGCAATTCCTGCTCGGTTAGGTCGTTGAAGGCGGCGGCCTGCTCCTGGCGGG
>JAKJAB010000326.1 GCA_022707725.1 Chloroflexota bacterium
TCTTTGGCGAGTATGGTAAGATCACCCAGGGCACGGTGAAATTGGAAGGACAAACGCTCAACACTAAAAGTTCGCGCGCGGCTATGGCGCAGGGTCTCAGCCTCGTGCCAGAAGATCGCAAGCGTCACGGCCTGGTGCTAATACAATCCATCCTCCGAAACATCTCGTTGCCCAACCTGGATCGCTTCGCAACGTGGTACAAAATCGACGACAATGCCGAATTGAAAGCCAGCCGCACATTTGCCCAAAGCCTGGCCATCAAAGCGCCGCATCTGAACGTGCAGTGCGCCACATTATCAGGGGGCAACCAACAAAAGGTCGTCATCTCCAAATGGCTTATGTCCAACCCCAAAATCCTCATCATGGACGATCCTACACGCGGGATCGACGTAGGTGCGAAATACGAGATCTACAAGCTGATCAACGATCTCACCGCGCAAGGTATCGCCATCATTATGATTTCCAGCGAACTCGAAGAGATCCTGGGCATGAGCGACCGGGTCATGGTGATGCACGCCGGGCGCTCTGCCGGCACACTGGATATCAGCGAAGCAACGCAAGAGCGCATTATGGCATTAGCCACCGGCATAGCCTGAAACATATCCTGACAAAGAAGGTGAACTTATGAGTACAATTCCTAAAAACGGGTCAGTGCAGAACACTGTTTCCAATCTCAGCAAGCAATTCCGCGCCAATATTCAGACGTATGCCATCATTGTAGCCATGGTGGCGATTTGGATCATCTTCACCATTACGACAGGTGGTTCGTATGCATCAGCGCAAAACTTCTCCAATCTATTCCGGCAAATGACGGTAACGTCCTTCCTGGCGGTTGGCATGGTGCTGGTCATCGTCACCGGGGGGATCGACCTTTCCGTCGGCAAGGCGGCTGGATTTGTATCGGTTGTCGTTGCCCACTTCCAGGCTTACATTTGGCCCGATATTCTCCCGGGGCAGGAGTGGCTGACTACCATTCTGTCGGTCCTCATTGGTTTGACGGTCGGTATACTCATTGGTACGTTCCAGGGTTACATCATTTCTTATCTCCGCGTACCCGCCTTCATCGTCACGCTCGGTGGTCTCTGGATGTTCAACGGTGGCATCCTGATCGTGACGCAAGGAAGAACGATTCCGGCCAATCAGCCGCTCTTCTCGTGGATCGGTCAGGGGTATCTCGAACCAACTCACGGTTGGATCGTTGCCATCGGGGTCGTTGCGCTGTTGTTTTACACGATGTTCAACAGCCGCCAGAAGAAACGCCGTTATGGCTTCGAACTCTCACCCTTATATATAGATATTCTCAAGACGGCTTTTTATGCTGTGCTGATTGCGGCCTACGTCGCCGTGGTCAACTCCTTCAACGGCGTATCCATTCCCGTCCTGTTGTTGGCGTTCGCAGCCGTCGTGATGGCTTACGTGTCCAACAATACCCGCTTTGGCCGCTATGCGTATGCCATCGGCGGCAACCGTGAAGCAGCGCGGCTCTCCGGCGTGAACATCAATAACAGCATCTTCGGTATCTTTGTCGTGATGGGTTTCCTGTGCGGCGTATCCGGCATCGTATTAGCTTCCTACGTTGGCTTTGGGACCACTGCCGCCGGCCACGGATACGAGCTGGACGCTATCGCCAGTTGCATCTTGGGCGGAACGTCCACCCTCGGCGGAGAAGGTACCGTCTTTGGAGCTATGATCGGGGCGCTGATTATGGCAAGCCTTACCAACGGCCTGCAAATCATGAATGTGCCTTCGTCCTGGCAATACGTCGTGAAAGGTATCGTGCTCATTCTGGCCGTTTATACAGACGTGTATTTCAAGAAAAACCGTTAGTATTGCACCTTCCGGGAAGCTCGGTACTTGCGCAGCTTCCCGGAAGGTTATGTAGAAATTGGTTAGCGTGCTATATGGATCCGCTGCTCAGGGTAATCAACGTCTCCCATACCTTCAGCGATTTATGGGCGCTGGAGAACATTAACCTGGACATAATACCCGGCGAGGTAGTGGGAGTAGCGGGCAGCAGTGGCGCGGGGAAGTCGGTGCTGGCCAAGATCATCGCCGGGCTGTATGAGCCAACAAGCGGCGACCTTTATTTCGCAGGACGACGTTATAGCAGCTTGCGACCCTACATGGTCCGCGCTCTAGGCATCGAAGTGATCCACCAAAGGCCAGAACTGGTGGATGAACTCGATATCACGGCCAATGTCTTTCTGGGACGAGAATTGACGGGTGGCTTGTTGGGACGCAATATGCGGTGGGCCGACCGCAAAGAAATGAACACACACGCCCAACACATCTTCGACGAGCTGGGCGTGCGTTTCAACTCCCTGCAAGAGAAGGCCGCCAATCTTTCCGGCGAGGAACGGCAGGTCGTCGCCATCGCCCGCGCTATGGTGGGGCCATGCCGTCTTATCATCATCGATGGGCCACTGGTTGGGTTGAGCATCACATTACAGAAGCGGCTGCTCACGCTGGTCCATCACTGGCAGGAACGCGGCTGCGCAGTCCTGATCTGTAGTGACAACCTGGGCAATCTCTTCGCCGTTACCGATCGCCTTATCGTCCTCAACAAAGGCCGCAAAGTTGCCGAGCGCCGCACCGATGAGACCACGCAAGAAGAAATCGTCGCGCTTATGGTCGGCACACCGCCGCCCGAACAGATCACACCGCTGATCTGGGCGTTGGACAGTTACTACAAGGCGCGCGAGCAAGCCGAGAACCTTCAGCATAACCAAGCCCTTCTCCAACGCGACCTGGCGGCGCAGGATACCCTCAACCGTCAATTGCTCGATCAGCTCTCCCGTCAAGTTGCTGCTCTGGATCAAGCCAACGCCGCTCTGCAAGACGCACAGCGGCGTTTGTTGTTGGAACGTGAGGACGAACGCAAACATCTGGCGCGCGAATTGCATGATCAGGCCATCCAGGATTTGCTAGGCCTCGGCTATCAGATTGAGGAAATGTTGACCGTTCAGCCATCCACTGAGGATCTCACCCCCAATCTTACGTTGATGCAAGATGACGTCCGCCGATTGGTCGGCGACCTGCGCCGGATTTGCAACAACCTGCGCCCGCCCGCCCTCGACAGCCTGGGCCTGGGGGCCGCCATTCGCTCCCACGCACAGCAATGGGCCGAGCGTCACGGCATCGACCTGACCCTAACCATTGCCCCAAACCTGCAACGGCTGCCCGAAGCAACCGAGCTTTCGGTCTTCCGCATCGTCCAGGAAGGGTTGAACAACATCCAACAGCACGCGTTGGCGACCAAAGCCAACATCATCATCAAACACACCTCGCCGCGCACACTACAGATTACGATCAGTGATAACGGCAAGGGATTGAATGAGGATGCCGACCTCGCTGCGTTGGCCGCGAGCAGCCATTATGGACTGCTCGGCATCAGCGAGCGCGTGGCGTTGCTCGGCGGCAAACTGCAACTCCAAAACCGCCCCTCTGGAGGGCTGTCGATCAACGTCGAAATCCCCCACCCCCGCACACAGAAAACTGACGGAGCCCCGCTTTCGGAAATTTGATCGTTTCTCGTTATGTGATACCATTACGGGAATCGATGGATCATGTTCAACCAACATCTACTACGACTGGACTTAAGTGTATCCGCGTACGAGGCCCTGGGCGGGCGTATGGGAAGACACGCCGAGGCATATTACGCGGCGCTGCCCGCTTACTTGATCGCGCGCTGTCCGCTCTGCGGCATAGAAAACATCGAACGGCTCGACACGTACTCCCTGCGCGAATGGCCGGGTATGAACCTCCTCAACGGGACATCGCTCTTTGGCCATCACGCCATCGTGCGGCACTGCGAACACTTTGCCCTGGTGCAACGCTTCCTCAACCTGCGCGGTGTGCAATCAAGCGAAATCTATGGCAGCATCAAAGGGCCGGAAGTCCCGCACGTCATCGGCTATTTGTTCAAGCCCGGTCCATTTCCGGTCCCCCACGCGATCGACCGCATCTTGCGAGAAGAAGAGTTCTATTGTCACGCCGTCCTCCACGCACTGCCGATCTGCCGTCTGCAGGGCTCGCGCTTCGAGCCGGCCTACAATGCCTTCATCGTTACCTACTTCTCGCAGAACCCGAGCGACACCCGCGAAGTGGTGCGCGCCTTCAACACTTTCTTCCGCGATCCACGCGCGCCGTCGATGTTCTGGGAGCCGCCGGATGGCCGCGAGGCGTGGTGGGATTTACGCCAATGGGTGACCGCGGGCCAGCTCCATTGGATCGACGGCAGCACCCCAGACCTGAAATTACGGACACGCGCCGTGACCGAATTCCCCTATGGCGATCTCGAAGGCCGCCGTTATCCTTACTTCATCCGCCCACACAGGCTTGACACCTGGAAAAACCCGCCAACCATCGACAC
>JAKJAB010000327.1:0-3873 GCA_022707725.1 Chloroflexota bacterium
CAGCGTCACGACGAGCATAACAATCAACATCGAGAGCCATAGTTTTTTTGTTAACATTGTATTCTCCTGTTATGATTTGTAATTCTTAGGGCATGCTTTTTTTAAGCGGTGTTTCTTGGTAAGAACCTATCTTAGAATTCGCCGTTGGCGCACTCGAGACGCTCGAAGGCATAATTTTCGGATAGAGACTAAGTAATTCTATCGGGGTTGCTTTCATCGCTTGAGGTTTCATGCCGGCTAATATATGCAAAAAAGCATAAGAGATTCACCTGTAGCCGTTATCGGATTCTTTACTATGCAGAGTCACAAGGTCTATTATAGCCATTTTAGGTCAAAAGTAAACTAAACGTTTTCAGCACAGAAATTTATGGCGAGAAAAACGGCGCGGAATTGTAACTTCCGCGCCGTTAGGGAAAGACAACAGGGAGTGGCTTTATCGCCGTCTACACGCAAAACGTGACCGTCACCCCGCCCACTTGATGAACCCCGGCAGGAACGGCGTCACCAGGTTGGGGTGCTGGGGCAGGACGCGCACGGTGTAGCCGTGCAGGCCGCTCATCGCGCATTGCAGTTCAGCCTCGAACAGGTAAGCCCCGCCATCCCCCGCCCGGACTACACGCATCGGCGTGGCGTGGGCGCGCGTGATTTCCCCGTTCGGGTTGACCAGCCCGAGGTAAAGCTCCACCGTCACATCCTCCGGTGTGAGCGCCCCCAGTTGGATTTCCGCTTGGGCAACGAAGGTATCCCCAACTTTGATTTCGGAGGGCAGCGAGCCGTTGACACTGGTGATGTGGATGTTCGACCAGTTTTGCGCAACCCGCCCCTTCCAGGCCGCCAGGGCCTTGGCGCGGGCCAGATCATCGTTCAACAGCGCCTCGAAACGCTGGGCAGCAGGGATGTAGAAACGTTCTGTGTACTCCGCCACCATACGATTGGTGTTGAAGAAGTGTGAGAGTGCGCCGATGCTGTTCTTCATCCGCGTGATCCACCGGCGGGGCAGACCATCGCGCCCCCGCTCGTAGAATATGGGGACGACGTCGCGTTCCAGGAGATCGTAGAGTGTCTCCGCCTCCACTTGATCCTGATAATCTGGATTGTCGTAACTCTCGCGGCGTCCGATGGCCCAACCGACCCCCGGCGCGTAAGCTTCATCCCACCAGCCATCGAGGATGCTCAAATTCAAGACGCCGTTCGCAGCAGCCTTCATCCCGCTCGTACCGCTGGCCTCGCGCGGGCGGCGCGGCGTGTTCAGCCAGACGTCCACACCTTGCAGGATGTAGCGCGCGCTGGTCATATCGTAATCTTCCAGGAAGACGATTCGAGAGCGGAACGCATCCTGGCGCGCGACGCCGACGATTTTCTGGATCAGTTCTTTGCCGGGGGTGTCGTTCGGATGCGCCTTACCGGCGAAGATGATCTGCACGGGACGCTCCGGGTCGTTGAGCAGGCGCGCCAGTCGCTCGGGATCGCGCAGGAGAAGCGCTGCGCGCTTGTACGTCGCAAAGCGCCGCGCAAAGCCGATGGTCAACGTTTCTGGATCGAGCGCCTCGTCCGCCGCTTTGACCTCGCTCTGCGAGACGCCGCGCTGTTCGAGCTGCTGCCGCAGCCGTTGGCGGGCGAAAGACACCAGGCGTTCGCGGCGGCGCTCGTGGGTGCGCCAGAGTTCTTCGGGCGCGATGCGCGTCGCCCGTTCCCACACACTTCGATCTGCCGGCTCCTCGCGCCAGCGCGGCCCCAGGTAGCGGTCGTAGAGCACTTTCATGTCTCGTGAAATCCACGAGAGGATGTGCACGCCGTTGGTGACGTGGGAGATGGGGATTTCGTTGTGCGGCACATCCGGCCACAGCCCTTCCCACATCTGCCGGGTGACTTCGCCATGCAGCCGGCTGACGCCGTTGCTGTGCGCCGACATCCGCAGCGCCAGGATGGTCATACAGAACGGCTCACTGTAATCACTGGGATTCTGCCGTCCCAGCGCCAGAAAATCGTTCCAGGGTAACTTTAGTTTATTGGCGACGTAGTCGCCGAAGTAGTATTCCATCAAAGGTGCAGGGAAGCGGTCGTGCCCGGCGGGAACCGGTGTGTGCGTGGTGAACACCAGCCCGGCGGATGCGGCCTCCCGGCCTTCCTCGAAGGTCAGGTTGTAGGTGTTCATCATACAGCGGGTGCGTTCCAGCGCCAGAAACGCCGAATGACCCTCGTTCATGTGGTAGACCGTGGGATCGAGGCCCAGCAACTTCAGCGCGCGATAGCCGCCGATGCCGAGCAGAATTTCCTGGCGGATGCGCAAATCCTGGTCGCCGCCGTACAGTTGGTCGGTGATGTCGCGGTCTTCAGGGTGGGTGTTTTCTGGGATGTTGGTATCGAGCAGATAGAGGGACGCGCGCCCCACATCGGCGCGCCAGATGCGCGCGAAGACGGCGCGTCCGGGCAGCTCGACCGCAACGGTGAGCGGTTTGCCGTTCGCGTCAAACAGCGCCCGCAAGGGCAGGTTGTCGAAGTGGTTGTCCTCGTAGGCTTCCTGTTGCCATCCGGCCTGGTTGAGATACTGGCGGAAGTATCCCTGCTGGTACACCAGCCCCACGCCGACCAGCGGCAGGCCCAAGTCGCTGGCCGATTTGATGTGATCGCCGGCGAGGATGCCCAACCCGCCGGCGAAGATCGTAAGACATTCGGTGATGCCAAACTCCAGCGAGAAGTAAGCGATCAACGGGTCTTTGGTCTCGCCGTGAGTGCGCGCAAACCAGGCTGTCGCTTTCTCGGCGAGGTGCTCCTCCAGATAGCGTGTAGCCCGTTCGAGGTGCGCCATAAAGCCGACGTCGTTGGCGGCGGCCTCCAGGCGGGATTGCTCGATCGTGCCGAGCATCAACATGGGATTGTGGTTGGTTTTCTCCCACAAATCGCTGTCCAGCCGCATGAAAAGCTCGATGATGTCGTGTTTCCAGGCCCATCGCAGATTGTAGGCCAGGTCGAATAAAGGTTTCAGGGGTTCAGGCAGCGCCGGGATGATCGAGAAGGTGCGCATCGGTTTCGGTTTCATTGCAACTCTATTCCTCCATCTTTGCTACGCGCGAATATATGCTGGGACGCTTATGGGCATAGCCTATCACGATTCACAATGAGGGCAAGTTGCTTCTCGGTGCGCGGACGTCCCAGTGGATTCGTGGTACAATAGAGCCTATGCACATCCGAAGTCTCAGTTTACGCCAATTCCGCACCTACAACCGGCTGGAACTCGATCTCCCGGCTTCGCCTATTTTGCTGCTGGGCGCGAACGCGCAGGGGAAGACGAGCTTGCTGGAAGCCATCGCCTATCTCGCGGTGGGACGCTCGCCGTTGACCAACACCGACCAACACCTGATCCACTGGCGCGCCGTCGAAGCCGCCATGCCCTTTGCCCACCTCAAAACCGAGGTCGTCCACCGCAACCGCGCCGATTTGATCGAGATCGCTTTGGAGCTAAAAACGCTCAGTAACGGCAGCGCGCGGCTGGAAAAGCAGATCAAGCTCAACCAGCGCACCATCCGCCAAATGGATTTGGCCGGCCATCTCAACGTCGTCGTCTTCTTGCCGGAAGACGTGGAATTGGTCAGCGGCGCGCCTGCCGGGCGGCGGCGCTTCCTCGACGATTTGCTCTCACAGGTGTATCCGGCTTATGTGGAAGCTCTGGACGAATACCAGACCGCGCTCTCGCGGCGCAACGCCCTGCTGCGCCACCTGCGCGACTTCGGCGGGGATGCGGCGCAGCTCGCGCCGTTGGAGGAGGCGCTGGTGCAGACCGGCGTGACACTCTCGCTTTACCGCCGCCGCGTGGTGAAGGCGCTCACCTTCTATGCCGATCGCTTGCATCACGATTTGACCGGCGGTGCGGCG
>JAKJAB010000327.1:3883-4348 GCA_022707725.1 Chloroflexota bacterium
TTCGACCCGTTGCGCCCGCCGGCAGTGGACTATCAAATGGGGCTGCTGCCGGAGACGGAAGGCGAGTCGCCAGTCGATATGGATGCGCTGCACGAGGCGTATCGCAAGATGTTGCACGAGCAGCGCCGCACCGAGATCGACCGCGGGATGACGCTCACCGGTCCGCACCGCGACGAGTTGCGCTTCATCTCCGACGGGGTGGATATGGGCACGTTCGGCTCGCGCGGGCAGCAGCGCACGGTCGTTCTGGCGCTGCGGCTGGCCGAGTTGCGCTGGCTGGAACAGGAGACGCGCGAGTCCCCCGTTTTGTTGCTGGACGAGGTGCTGGCCGAACTCGACCGCGCGCGCCGCTCGTATTTGCTCAACCTGCTCGGTAACGTCGAGCAGACCATCCTCTGCACCACCGACGCGGAGATGTTCCCGGAGAGTTTCCGCGAAAAGACGCTGCTGCTAGAAGTGGCGGAA
>JAKJAB010000328.1 GCA_022707725.1 Chloroflexota bacterium
GGCGCGTATGAGTACGACGATCCAGGAAGTATCCGGCAGGTGTTTTTGCCGTTGGTGATGCGGTGAAACAAAAACGCCCCGCACTCACGCGGGGCCGATCATGCACTTTATCAAAACGCTATAACGTCTGCATCCCTAACCGGGTCAGGAAGGTTTCCGCATCCACCACTTCAAACGTTTCTGTTTTCAACTCGCGCAGGAAGCGCCGGTTGTCGGAGATCAAATACTGCGCACCCATCCATTCGGCAAACGCACCGATGAAAGCATCCGCTTTGGCAGAAAGGCCGAGTGCAGCGTATTTGCTGACCAGGTTCTCCGGTACCGGATCGTCGATGATAAGGGCGAACTCGTGATTTTGGAACAGCCGATAGAACCGGCGAACTTGCGCGCGAGAGTCCAAGTTGCGTGTGACCTCCTGAGCTACCAGGCGAGGAATCACAACGATCAATTCCTCGCCCATCAGGTCCAATAACCGTGCAGATGCGGGATCGCTTTCTTGTAGACCGTGGATCAAAGTGCAGCTATCGATACAGATGTGCATATTCGGCCTCGAAGATTTCCTGACGAGTTTTGCGCATCTGCTCGACGACTTCTTCTTTGGTCGTTCCTATGCGGAGGCCGCCTTCTTTTTTGATCAGGTCGCGCAGGGCTTGGAGGTCCTGCTGCCAGGTGCGGCGCTGGCGCGCAGATTTGGCCCATTGCGCCAACATGTCAACCAGATCGAGCTGCTCTTCTTGGGCTAAAGACTGCAACTCGATATAGACATTTTTGGGTATTTCTATTGAAATCGCCGTGTTGACTGTCATTGTTACCTCCTATATGTGAGGGATGTCTTGCTTCTAGTATACCATAAGTCTGCCGTTGAAGGTATTTGAAATTCGCAGTGCATCATAAAGTGTTCTGGAGGTGTCGCATGCGTCTCAAACGCTTATCGTTGGTCGTTCTCATAACGTTGCTCATGGGCCTGGGTGTGGCGCTGGCGCTCCAAGCTGCCCCCGCCGACCTCGCGCCGGGCGGCCTCATCATCCCGCTCGGCGCGCGGCAGACGGATGCGCGCGCAGCGTACCGGCTGCCGCTGGCAAACCTGTACGCCGGCGGACGCTTGCACCGTCTGGCGCAGAGCGACGCGCTGACCGGCACGGCCCTTATCCCCGGTCCGGCGCTGCCCGGCGACTTGTACGTCCCGCCCGGCGAGGGCATGACGTCCCCCTATCCCTATACAGCCTTCGAATTGGCGGGAACGCTGCCGCTATCGCGCGCCTACGCGCTCTTTCCGGGGCGTGTGGCCGTGCTGCGCTCGACGGTGACGGTTCCAGCGGAATTGGATGATGGCTACGCGATGGCGATGTGGGAACTGGCCGACGTCCGTCAGGCGCTTGAAGGCTACCTGCTCAACGCCGTCCCCTACAGCGTGCTCACCGAAGCCGACGCCGCCGCGCAGTTGAGCAACTACGATCTGCTCATCGTCCCCGCCTTCCGCACCGATGCTCGTGACGCGGTATTGGCTCGCCTGGCCGGAACCGGCGCGCTGGAAGCGATGGCGGTTTTCGTGAACACAGGTGGGGCGCTCTACGCGCAAGGCGCCGGCCTGTGGATTGCAGAGCAGGCCGGCGTGCTGCCCGAAGGCGCGGTCGATCTCGATGCGCCCATCCAACTGCTCGCCGAGGACGCCTTTGCCAACCAGGGCTGGCTCACCGTTCTGCAACCCGATTCGCCGCTGGCCTGGTCGTGGCTGACGAGCAGCCTCTACATCCTGGACGATCCGACGCTTATTCCCAATGAGGGCGTCGAGGTCATTGCCGAACTCAGCAACGCCGAGGGCGGCGCGGTTCCGGCTATCGTCCGCGCGGCCTACGGCGCAGGCCAGGTCATCGGCGTCGTCGGCCATCCCACCGACGCGTCCCGCCGCGCGCAACTGCCCCTCTTTATGAACGCGCTGCTCACCGCGCTCTCCGGGCGGGCCGACTTCTACGGCGACGCCATCCAAACCTGGAACCCGGCCTACGATTCGCACACTTTTCCCGCCTACGAAAGCGTCCCTGTGAGCGCGACGTTGGTGGTCGAGAATTTGTGGGACGCAGCCCTCGGCGACGCGACGGTTACAGAAACCATAGCGGCCGGCTACACCGTCCTCACCGAGACGATTTCGCCATCGACGCCGTTATCCTACACCACCGCCGCCAGCGAGACGGTCATCGTCTGGCAACTGGGCGACCTGGCCCCGCGCGCCGCCATCACGCTCACCTACCAGGCGCAATCCGCGCCGGAGACGTTGGCGGCGGGCGTGGGGACGTTTGCGACCGGCGAACTGCGCTATATCGACCTCGACGGGCGGCCCGTCACGGCGCGCCGTCGCCCCTTCGTCCTCAATGCGCTGATGGCGGCCCGGCTCGTCGGCGACCGCGACATCGAGGGCGACCGCTACTTCCTCATCCCCCGGAACGGCGTCTATCTCGATGCGGCCCTGCCGTTGGAAAACAAGGAGGAGACGCTGGCCGCCTCCCTACGGATGACCGATGTTGTGATCCTGGTCGCGCCCATCGTGGACATCGAAAACCAGCACATCATCCTCAACGCCAACGACGGCGAGACCATCTGGATCAAGAACGAGCCGTACCTCTGGGACACTCGCAAAGACTACCCGCTGTGGGAAGGCGCGACCTCGCCCACGCAGACGCTCACGCTGGAAGATTGGCGCGCGCTGCCGGAGGCGGACCGCCCGCGCTGCGTCTTCACCAGCGCGTATGGCATCCACATCGACCCACCCCTGCGCGCCACGAACGCTATCACCGACTACGGCTCCTTTGTTACCATCCCACCGACGTACACCGATGCGATTACGGTGGTGAACGAGCAATTGCTGCTCCCCTGCCTGCCCATCACCTGGGACCTGGGCGACTTCCCCGGATATTGGTACGAGGAGCCCGCCGTGCGCTACGGCATCCATTCGCAGGAGCTTTTCGGGCGCGAGGTGCGCTTCCACGGGACGCCGCGCGAGGGTGTGGTGGTGATGCCCTACGACGCCGGCTCGATCTACGTGCTGGCGGGCGAGTATCCTGTGCCCTACCGTGAGTATCTGCTGCACGCGGAAGCCTACGCGCCGCAAGCGCCCGTCCTCGCCGGCCTGACCTGGTTGGACGTGTGGTCGCGCACGTACACACTCCCGCTCCGCGCCGCATTCTACGATGTGTGGGATTGGGATTCCTGCGCGACCTGCGGCGGCGACCTCAGTGAGCAACACGCAGGTTTCGCCGTCACCTTCGGCATCTGGGCCGACCTGGACGGCGACGGAACCCACGAGACGCTCGTGCGCGAAATCCCCACGCGCCTGAACGCCGCGCAGTTGCAGCTTTTGGGGAAGACCTACAGCGCCAACGCCGGCGACTACAACTTCACCATCCCGGCTGACGAGAACCTGATCGATTTGCCTATCTACCACGGCCTGGGTATCCAGATCGGGTCGCAGGGCGCGACGTGGTACGATTCCTGGCGCAGCGTCGGGCCGGGGACGAGCGAACTGTTCAGCGTGACAGCTGGCGTGGCCTACGACGACCTCTTCTTCCGCCAGGTGATCCCGCCCGGTTCGTGGGCGTCGTTCGTCGTCTCAGCGACCATCGAAAACTACCCCTTCAACCGCGAGGGGCAGTTCAAACTGCACGACGGCGGGCGGCTGGTGTATCGCCAACAGATCGCCGGGCCGAACCGCTACGAAGTCTACGACGCGCACGTTCACGTGGCCGAGGGCCTGCGCAGCGATGGCGTCATCGAGAAAACCGGCGGCCCTATTCAGGTGAGCGTCTACAGCGACACGCTGATGTTCATTTACGAGATGCGGGACGAGCACGACGCGCGCGACTTCGCAGCGCAGTACGACCCCTTCATCAAAAGTTGGGGGTACGGCGACCTGGTCTGGACGACCTACGTGGGCGGACGCGAGGGCAAGGCACTCTTTAGTCCGGTGCTCGGTCCGGGTGAGCGCGCCATCGTGCGTGTCGCGCTCGATAACAACACCGGCGTCACCCTGACCCATCTGAGCGTGGCGCTCGGCGCCGTTCCCGGCGTCGCCGTCACCCACCTCTACACCGATCCGACGACCGCGCCCGAACCGATCTGGCCGGAACTCTCCTTCCTCAACCGCGCCGACGTCCCCGACGCCTGGCGCAGCGTGTGGTACTTCGAGATTCAGGTCAGCGACGCGGCAGGAGACCTGTGGGGCAAAGTGCTGGAAATCCCGGTGATTGCCGTCGCAGACAACTTCCCCGTCCGCCAGCCCTACGATGAAGTTCCACCCGCGCGCATCGCCTTACAGCGCCCCGAGGACGCCGCTCCCCGCTACATCTCCG
>JAKJAB010000329.1 GCA_022707725.1 Chloroflexota bacterium
CCCACGTGATCGACCACCGCACCGTGGAATTTCTCCGACGAACCGCGGCTTTTGCGCCATTGGAAGTACTGCACCGTGTCCGAGCCGTGCGCAACAGCTTGCAGCGACGAGAGCGCGTGCATACCGGGCCGCTTCACCTTGGCGGCCGGCGTCCAGTTGGTGGCGCTGGGGACACTCTCCAGCAACATAAACGGCTTGCCTCCCTTGAGAGAACGGTTGATGTCCTGGATGAAAGCCACGTCGGAGGCCAGGGCCACGTCGTCATCTTTGTGCCACAGTGGATAGCTGTCCCACGAGATGACGTCCAGGTGCGGGGCCATCCGCCAGTAATTGAGGCCGGGGAACGTGCCCATCATATTCGTCGTGACAGGGACATCGGGTGTGAACTCGCGCAGTGCGGCAATTTCGTGCCGCATAAAGTCCGTTGTTTGATCGGTGACGAAGCGTTTCCAGTCCAACTCCAGCCCATGCACCGATTGCTCACCGATCGGACTCGGCGGTTCGATGAGGTCCCAATCGGTGTACGTGTGGCTCCAGAAGGCCGTCCACCAGGCGTGGTTGAGCGCATCGAGCGTCCCATACTTGGCCTTGAGCCATTCGACGAAGGCGGCGCGGCACAGCTCGCAGTGGCACTCGCCGCTGTACTCGTTGGAAATGTGCCACACGGCGAGCGCGGGGTGATCGGCGTACCGCTCGGCCAGCTTTCCGTTGATGAGGGCGACCTTTTCGCGATAGATCGGTGAGGTGAAGCAGTGGTTGTGCCGTCCACCGAAGAGATTGCGCTGCCGGTCAGCGCGGACGCGCAGCACCTCCGGGTATTTCCGCGCCAGCCACGCCGGACGCGCCCCGCTCGGCGTCGCCAGCACCGCCACGCCGCCATTCGCAGCGATCATGTCCATCACGCGGTCAAGCCAGTCGAAGTCGAACTGGCCCTCGGTGGGTTCCAGGCGCGCCCAGGCGAAGATGCCGACCGACATCGCGTTGCAGTGGGAGAGCTTCATCAGGCGCATATCCTCTTCCCACACCTCGGCGGGCCACTGGTCGGGGTTGTAGTCACCGCCATGGAGCAAAACAGGCAATTTCGACGTAATCGGGGGGTATTTTTTGATCATCGTATGCTCCTGTACAAACTGTTAAGACTCAAAGAGATTCGCGGTTATAAATCAACTTCTCTTTCCATACACCGCTTCGCGCAGGCCCTTGAGATAGCCAATCGCAAAGAGCCGTCCCACCGCTGAGTACGACGGGTTGTCGTTGCTGTCGCCTTCCATTGTGGGGACGTGGTCAGGGCGGCAGACGCCCTCGTAGCCGATATCGCGGTACGCTTGCATACAGGCCAGCATGTCGGTCATACCATCATCGTGGAACGTCTCGACGAATTTCTCCGGCGTGCCGCGCACGTCACGGAAATGGACGAAGAAGATTTTGTCCTGCTTGCCGAAGTGGCGAATGACGCCAGGCAGGTCGTCGGTCATCAGCGAGAAATTGCCCATACACAGCGCAATACCGTTCACCGGGCTGGGCACAAGGTCGAGCAGGCGCTGATAGTTTTCCACACTGCGCATAATGCGCCCCAGGCCACGGATGGGTGAGAGCGGCGGGTCGTCGGGGTGCATCGCCAACAGCACGCCAGCCTTCTCCGCCTCTGGGACAACGGCTTTGAGGAAATATTCCAGGTTGTCCCACAACTGCTCTTCAGTGACGATGCCGTACTCGGTGAGCGGCGCATTGCGCATCAGGTCGTGGTCGTAGGCGGTCGCTAGCGCCCCACCCCGCGCCGGCGCGGTGACCGAGGTGCGCATCCAGTTGAAGACGGGCATCCACTCGTAGCACCACACGGGGATGCCGAGCGCGCCCATATTGCGAATCAGGGTGATCGCGGTATCGATCTCCTCGTCCCGTCCGGGCAGGCCAAGCTTGGCTTTGTTGAGCGGTGGACGGCTTTCGAGCACGTCGAAAGTGAAACCGCCATCCTCATAAGCGGTTTTAATCCGCACCAACGACATATAGCTCCACGGCAAACTTTCCTTATCCACGTTCAAGCCGCGCCGGAAATCCATCGACCCAACGACGTGATCCACGCCGCACTGCTTGACCATCCGCCACAACGGCGTTGGATAGGGGGGCAACACTTCAGCAATCTTGATCATTTCTCTGTCCTTTTGTTGTGATTGGTAACTGATAATCGGGGGCGGGATGTACGTCCCGTCGGTTCAGCCATTCGCTGGCTTTGCCTCTCGCGGCCTGTCTCACTTCCCCATCGCCCGGAGCGCCTGGAGACAACGGTGCACGCACTCCAGCGGGGGATAAGCATAGCTCTCCTGCTCGACGATGTACCACTCGGTCACGGGATCGGCATCGCACACCCGGAAGACCTCGTCCCAATCCACGTCGTCCTCGCCGATGAGCGCCGTGTCGTTGGTCGCAGAATACGCTTTGAGGTGCACCGTCCGCGCACGCCCTGGATAGCGTTTGAGGAAAACCACCGGATCGGCCCCGCCGTGCATGGCGTTGCCAAGATCGATCTGCATCACTACGTCGGAGACGGTGTTGGCGAAAAAGGTGTCCCAGGGCAGCTCGCCGTCCAGCGGCGCAAACTCGATGTGGTGGTTGTGGTAGCCGGTGAACATGCCCTCAGGTTGCAGTTTGGCCGCGATCTCGTTGAATAATTCAGCGGTTTTCAGCCATGCTTCGCGGGAATTGCAATACGTCTCGGGCAGGCCGGGGACGATCAGGTACTTATTGCCCAAGATATGGTTGAACTCGACTGTCTTTTGCAGCTCGTCGCCGAGCAGCGTCTGGATGCCTGTATGGCAACCGGCGGCTTTGAGGCCCAGGTCGTCGAGCATCGCGCGGATCGCCGGGGCGTCGTAGCCATAATACCCGGCAAAGTCCACACCCTCATAACCCATCTCGGCGACAGCTTTCAGCGCGCCGGGCAGGTCCTTCTCACAATCGTGGCGGATAGAATACAGTTGTAGCGCAATAGGAATACGGGCCATTTTGTTCTCCTTGAGATAATTTTCTTGTCAATACGTGCGGTATAATTCTCCAGCTATGTGTCACGGCTAAAGTATACACGACTTTCCCATAACGTTCAAACGCTTGAGGCAGGGCTATCGCATTTGGCCGCTTCTAGCAGTCTGTCGGAGAGATTGAGAAATCCGGTTTTTTAGGCTGAAAAACCGGATTTCTGCAAGGCCAGGGAAAGGGGGGCGGAGCGGGGCCATGCCCCCCTAAAAGCGCACTTTAGCAGCACAGCAGACAGCGCTCCGTTTTCTTGCCGACAAAGCAAAGGCGCATATAATATCTGTGACAGATCGAACGGATTTCGACAAATTTCCAGTTTGTCACTCACCATTCTAAAGGAGGCCACAGTGTTCAAAACGTTCGAAGAAGCACAAAGCTATATTCAGGAGCGCGGAATTGCCATGGTGGATCTCAAGTTCAGCGATCTTTGGGGGCGCTGGCACCACGTGACAATCACGACCGCACAATTCACACCGGCGTTGATGGACGAAGGCATCGGCTTCGATGGTTCCAGCGTGGGGTTCAAATCGGTCAGCGCCGGCGATATGATCGCCGTGCCCGATCTCAGCACTGGCGCGGAGGACCCATTCTGGGATATACCTACGCTGAGCTTTATCTGCTCCGCAAAAGAAGCCGACACGCGCGCGATTTTCCCCTACGACCCGCGCAACATCATCCAGCGCGCCGAAGCCTATATGTGCTCCACTGGCGTCGCCGACACCAGCCTGTGGGGGCCGGAACTTGAGTTCTACGTGTTCAACGCCGTGAGCTATCAGAACACGATGAACACGGCCTGTTACAGCGTCGAGTCAGAGGAAGCGAGTTGGAACGCGCAGGAAATGGGCAGCGGCTACACGCTCCCGCCGCACGGCGGCTACCACGCCATCCCACCGCAGGATCGCCTGTACAACCTGCGCTCGCACATCAGCCAGCACCTGATGCAAATGGGCCTGGCCGTGAAATACCATCACCACGAGGTCGGCGGGCCGGGCCAATGCGAGATCGAGACGCCGATGTTGCCGATTCTCCAGGCAGCGGACGGGTCGATGCTGGTGAAATACGTATCGCGGATGACGGCGTTCAGGAGAGGGATGACCGTCACATTTATGCCTAAACCGCTCTATGGCGAAGCCGGTTCGGGGATGCACTTCCACCAGTTTCTTTGGAAGGACGGCAAGAATCTGTTCTACGATCCGCAGAAATACGGGACGATCAGCGACTTGGGCCGGTACTACATCGGCGGCCTGCTGCACCACGGCGGCGCAGTGATGGCCTTTACCAACCCGAGCACCAACTCCTTCCGCCGGCTGAT
>JAKJAB010000032.1 GCA_022707725.1 Chloroflexota bacterium
GAAGTGCTGGATTGTGATCCAGCACAAGCAGAGTAAGGAGTAGGGAGTATGGGTATACAGGTTAATATCCCGGAAGATATGGAGTTGGTATACAGTTATCCGGCGTCGCTGACGGCGCGGAGCACGCACTACTGCCCCGGCTGCACGCACGGCATCGTTCACCGGCTGATCGCGGAAGTGATCGACGAGTTGGGCATTCAGGGGCAGACGATTGGCATCGCGCCGGTGGGTTGCGCGGTGCTGGCCTACGACTACTTCGACATGGATTTCGTCGAGGCGGCGCACGGGCGCGCCCCGGCGATGGCGACCGGCATCAAGCGCGTCAACCCCGATAAGATCGTCTTCACCTACCAGGGTGACGGCGACCTGGCGGCGATTGGCACGGCGGAGATCATCCAGGCGGCCAATCGCGGCGAGCTGATCACTACGATCTTCATCAACAACGCTATCTACGGGATGACGGGCGGGCAGATGGCGCCCACCACATTGGAGGGGATGGTCACCACGTCGTCGCCCGGTGGGCGGGATCACCTCCTCGCCGGGTATCCGGTGCAGATGTCCGAAATCCTCGCGGTTATCCCAGGAGCAGTTTACATCACCCGCGAAATCGTCGCCGACATTCCGAGCGTCAACAAGACCAAGAACGCCATCAAGCGCGCGTTTATGGCGCAGATTGCGGGTCTGGGATTCGCCTGCGTGGAAGTGCTCTCCACCTGCCCCACAAACTGGAATATGGATGCGTGGAAGGCAATGGAATGGGCAAAGGAGACCATGACGCAGACCTTCCCATTGGGCACATTCAAGATGACGGACGCGGTGAAGGCACTGAAGGCGTAGGAGGTCACTATGAAACATGAGGATATCATTTTCGCCGGGTTTGGGGGACAGGGCGTGCTCTTCGCGGGACAGTTGCTTTCCTACGCGGGCATGGCCGAAGGCTTGCACGTGACCTGGATTCCATCTTACGGACCGGAGATGCGCGGCGGCACCGCTAACTGCACCGTCATCCTTTCGGAAGAGGAAATCGGCGCGCCCATCATTCACCATCCTACCATTGCGGTCGTTCTCAACCTTCCCTCGATGGAGAAGTACGAACCGCTGGTCAAGCCAGGGGGATTGCTGATCGTCAACAGTTCGTTGATCCCGATGTCCACCGAGCGCCAGGATATACGCAGTATCGATATCGCGGCCAGCGATATCGCCACAGAATTGGGCAACCCGCGCATGGCCAACATGGTCATCCTCGGCGCACTGATCGGCGCGACCCAGATCGTATCCTTGGAGACGGTCGCACGGCAGCTCGACGAACACCTCTCGCAGCGCCAGCGCAAGTGGCTGGAGCCGAACATCGCGGCGCTGAAGAAGGGGGCGGAACTCGGTAGAAGTTAAGGTTTCTTGAGTTGCACGATTGTTGTCAGCAGATCGAGCAGATGAAGCAGATTTGTCACTTATAGCGGACAAAAAATCTGCTCAATCCACTTAATCTGCTGACAGAAAACTAAACGCACAACTCACAATGACGGATTGTCTTTAGGCAACTTGAGCACGGCAAAACCAGACACCGCCGTGACTACGCATCCCACGTAGAAGGGCAGGTTCAACGAGGTCGCGCCGAGCCAGCCTCCCACCGTTGGACCAATGGCGTTGGAAAGCGATGTCGCCATCGTGTCCAATCCATACGCGGCGCCGGCTTTTCCTTCCGGCGCGCAACGTCCGATGTAGGCGCTGACGATAGAGAGCGTTCCTCCCACGGCCAGCCCGATGAATACCTGCGCGATCAACAGCATCCAGTACTTCGTTGCCAGGGCTTGGATGCCGATCGCCCATGCGAGGATGAATGTTGCGATCAGTAGCGGCGCGCGTCCGCCGTGCCGGTCGCCCCAGCGGCCTACGAACGGCGCGGCAATCGCGCTGAAGATGCCCGAAACCGTCGTCAGCACGCCGGCGGCTGAACTGAGGAACGTGCTGTCCGGCAGCATATCCTGTACGACCAGGGGCAACAAGGGCGAAGAGATTTGCAGCCCCAGACGCAGCACAAAGCGTAACCCCAGCACCAATCCCAACAGCGAACCGGCCAGAAGTGTCGTCACTTCGAGGCGCGCGCGTTGCACGAGCGACCCCGATTGCGAGGCGCGTTCCACCGGGGTGAAGTCTTCCTTGACGATAAAGAGCATCAGCAGTCCGGCGAGAAGTAGATAGCCCGCCGTCATCCAAAACGTGGCGCGGTAGCCGAGCATATCGGCGACGAATCCGCCCGTGCTCGGCCCCACGAATTGCCCCAGGAAGATCGCCACTTGCAGTTTGCCTAACGTCTCACCGAGCCGGTCGCGCGGCGTGGTGCTTGCCACGAGCGTCGTCGCCGCCGCCACCGTGCCGGTAAACACGCCTTGCAACAGCCGCAAGATAAGGACGTGCTCGACCGTTTTCGCAAAACCGACCAACCCCATCAGCACCGCGCCGCCGAACATCGCACGCATCACCATCAACTTGCGCCCGTAGCGGTCGCTGAGCATCCCCCAGATTGGCCCAAACACGGCCATTGTCATTGCCGGCGCGGAAATGATCAGGCCGCTCCAGCGAGCGACCGCGTCGCCGCTCACGCCGAGGTCCTGGATGTAGTAAGCCCACAGAGGGCCGGTGGCGCCAAACCCCATCAACGCTAAGAATTCGGCAAACCACGTACCCCACAGATTCCGTCGCCATCGTTTCGTCGTCACACTATAGCCCCTGTGGCTTGAGGTAAGAGCATGGTATGTTCACGGTGGGCATTATAGCACGGGTGGGGGGCCGGGGAAATACGAAAGGCCAGATCGGTGGTGATCTGGCCTTTTTGCAAGTAAGTTGGTTGATGCCGGTATGTGCTGTGCGTATTCCTCAGTTGAGGTTTGCAGTGTGTTCCTCGGTCGATCAGGAACCTTATTCTGCCATTTGCGTTCATTTTTCCAGCCTGGCGTTCCAACTCGGGTTTAGTGTTCGTTGTTATCTCAATTAGCTTATAACTTACCTCCTGTTGACGTACTTGGTTAAGGTGCTGTGAAAAGTAATCGTTGACAGCGTGTTATCTTAACTTTGCACCTCCTTTCCTGAAATGCTTTATAAGTGTGGTCTACTATGGCGTTTGTGAGCTTTTGTGTGATCCGCCGCCGTTGCCTGGTTGCACATCATATTGCTGAGATAGCGTCCGCCAGATCTGGGATAGCGATTGTTGTTGTCGGCGGAGGCTGGCTTGTACAAGTCGTGGAGAGGATGGAGGATTTCGCCACAGACGCCTGGTGACGCCTAGACTGAGGATGACCAACGAGAGTCCGACGCTTGAGGTGATAACAATCGTAACGATATTGGTCAACCTGAGTTTGAGTGCTGCCATTTCCTGAGCCTGGCGAATTTCCTCTTCGTGCATTCTCTGGGTTTGCTGCAGCTCTTCTTTAAGTTGCTGAACTTCAGCCTGGTGCAGTTGTTCCTGCTGCACCAATTCTTCACGTAACTGTAGAATCTCGGCCTGTGTTTGTGCCTCACGCAGTACCTTGTACTGTTCGGCGTCCACAGCATTCTGCTCGGTGATGCGCTGTGTCTCAACTCGATATCTTTGGGATTCCGCCCAGCTTGAGAGCGGATTGATCAGGTCGGATCCGACCAGAGCGAGGCCAATGATCAATCCGCAGATGACCAAGAACGTCACAATTCCCAACCAGCCTTGTCCTGATGTCCCGCCATACATATCGCGCCTCCCTTTACGCATTTCACTTCTGAACACTCGCTGAACTCTTGTTGGCTAGCCCGCCGTCCTCAACTGTCTATAGCATACACAAAACAGGGGAGAGACTCCATACCCCTGATGTGAAATCCAGACCAAACCTTCATGGCAACTGGCTGACATATTTGTTCCAATGTGAAATTACAAATCTGAAAGTGTGACAAAAAAAAGGACAGGCGCTCGCCTGTCCTTTTACTATGTCAATGAACGTCATCTATACGGCGTCTAACATTCCGAGTTCCCAGAGTTCCCCGAGCAGATCTAGCCCTGGTTGTCCGAATTGTGCCGCTAATTCCGCGAAAGACATGGCGCCGTCGCAGGCGTTCACGACTTGCCACGCTTCGCGCGCGACTGGGAGAACGTGTCCTTGACCGAGTAAAGCGTATCCAAACTCTTCTTCACGGATGCGGAAGTTGCGCAGTGGGCGTACACTGGCCGGCAACTCCTTGATTTCCTGCGTGGGCGCGTATTCATCTAGTGATAGGGGTTCACCTCGCAAAGGATCGCGTCCATCGGCGCGCAACTCCTGCACGGCGCGACAGCCGCCGTGGCAAACGGAATAGGCGGCGCAGGTGATACATTCGGCGGGCATCAGGGCGCGCCAGGCGTTCATTTTGTCGCTGCGCCAGAGGTCGTACATTGAGTGTTCGTGGAGGGAGCCGATGATGGTAGGTGAGTGGTTACAAGGACGCACGTTGCCCCAGGGATCGATAGTGGCGTAGGCGACGCCGGCCAGACAGCCTTCCGAATCGTTGAGGGCGAAACATTGCGGGACACCGATGCCATACTTGACACGCACGTTCGGCGATGGCAGATCTCGGATAGTTCGCAGCGCCGCTTGCAGTTCGTCCAAAGTCGGCTCAATGTCTGGCAAAGGCGCTCCTAAATAACGGTTAAAAGCAACGCCTTGAACTCCCAGGTCTTGCGCCAGCGCGACCACGGCTTCGATCTCATTCCAGCTATGGTATGTGATGATGGCGCTTAGCATAACGGCGATGCTGTTTTCTATAGCCAACCGCGCGTTGGCGATTGTCTCTTGAAACGAACCGGCGACTCGAGTGAAAGCTTCGTGACTGGCGGGCACAGCGCCGTGAAGAGAGAGCAATAATCCCACCTTGTCGCGCCGCTGGCTCAACGATTCTACAAAGCGCTTTGGCATAGGCCAACGTCCATTGGTGAAAACGGTCACAGCGACGCCGTAAGAAAGCACGTTATCGAGAATTGTGAAGAATTCAGGGTGTAGCGTCGGCTCGCCGCCAGAGAGGCGCACTTGTACGGCTTCGGGCAGGATATCCGCCAGCAATTCCGCCCAATCCTCTGCCGTTTTCACCGCCGACGGACGGGCAGCAGCATAGACGTTGCTGCAACCAGGGCAGCGGTTGTTGCATGCCGGCGTCAGTTCTAACGTGTAGATCGCCGGCACAGACAGGCACAGCATTATTTTCGTCCCAGACAGGCGCAGTCACAATCCAGGGAAAGCTGTTGCACTTTGCGATTGTGGCTTTCCACTTCACTAGATAGAGATGGCGAAACTGTATAGCGCCCCACTTTGATCAACGACTTTGGAGAAGAGAAGTAACTCAAACGGAAGTCGAGGGGTTTATTTTGATACTGTATGTGGTCCATAACTCCCTCCTTTTGTGACTTTATCGTGAACTCTCGTCACAATAATATCACAGAAGGAAAGAGGTGTCAATAGAACAGATGTTTATAACGTAAAGGACGACTGTAATTGTCGTCCTTTGCGTCGTAAGCAAGATCAAATGCCTAGCAAATCACCCAATGCCTGTACAAATGGGCCTACATCTACATCAAAGTTGTGAGCGGCAACCCAAGTGCGTATTGTCTCCATAAGGGCCTGTTGACGTGAGAGAGACTCGTCAGACAAATGATTATAGAGATACTCAAGCATTGTGGCTTTCTCAACCGCATCAGCAGAGAAATGCATAAAATATGCATAGGCGATGATGAAATGCTGTACACATTCCTCGAGTCTTTTATCTGTCCAGGCGAGTTGGCCTCGAAGCATTTCAACCTTGCCAAGTGGACTGAAATATTCAACCGACAATCCCTTGCTGGGTACTTTCTGTTGATCGGGGAGGATAAGGTAGTCGTCACCAATACTGGTTTCAATTTGTGCGATAGTTTTCTCCACCGCCGTTCTATCCCCTAATGCAAAAAGCACCTCGGCCAGATCTTGCAGTGTGTCCGCGCGCGCTACAACGACGACCTCCGGCTGTTTCCAGGCTTGCAGAGCTAAATTAAACTGATCTCCAGCTTGATGATAATATGGAACTGACTCTTCGAAGCTTCGTGTCTGCTTTGTAATATGCCCAAAGTCGCGGTAAACACGCCCCAGTTCAGCATGCAATTCAGGTGTCACTGACGCTATGCTGGTATTTTGTACGGCTTGTAAAGCTTGTTCGAGTGCATGACGGGCTTCATCCAGCATTCCACGCGCTTTTTCCTGATTCCGTCCTTTTTCAAGCTCATGTTTGGCCATCAAACGTTTGGCCAGCGCGACATCCTGATGAGCTAAAGCAATTCCTCGCACATCTTCTAGATCGCGAAAATGCTTCAGCGCTTCTTCGCCATATTCCAAAGCCCGCGCATAATTGCCTCTCTTACAGGCAATACGTGATGCCGTGGAAAGCGTTAAACCGGTATGATAAATACTTCCACGGTTTTCATTGCGTCGTAAGGCCTCATGCACTAAAGGTAATGCTAATGCCATCCGCCCCTGCTCGGCGTATACAAACGCAAGGTTGTTCAACAATTGGGCATATTCGTCTTCGCAGTCGGCCAATCGTTCGCCGAGTTGACGGAAAGCAGCTTTGGCTTCGATGTAGTATCCAGCAGCTTGATCTAGCATACCCCCTAAACGACGTTGATAACCAATTGCTGTATTGAGTCGGGCGCGAGCCAAAGCCTGTTCTGTAGTGCAATCTATCAACGCGGGCAAACTCTTTAACATAACGAGCGCACGATCTATGATTTGTTGATTATATCCCGATTTCTTTGCATGCGAACTAGTCCAAAACGCATAGATATTGCCCATCAAGGCCAAATCTTCTTGATTTGAACAAATTTTGGATCCGTCTGAACAGGAAATCGAAAAGTCTTCAGGCTCTGCCAGAATCTGGTCTGCCAACTTGATCACCCTTTCCGATTGTCCCCACCATTCAAAGCGTTCGACCCACATCCATGCGCTTTCCTTAACGGTCTTCGCATTGGTGATCCCAACTTCTTCGAACAATGCCCGACGATCAGGCATTGTCGAATTGTAGAAACGTAAAAACTCGTCCAACAGACGCATCGCAAAACCAACCCAACGGTGTCGATTAGCCTGGTCGGTCAACCGTTTGTATTCAGCGTATCCTTCTTGGGGGGCAGCAACGAGCATATAGTAAAGCCTTTCTACCTGCAATTTTTGTAATTGCTCGCGGTCAAGAAGCCGTTGTTGTTCGAGGTAGCTTTTTTCCGCTCGCTCCTCGGAGCTGCTTTCTTTCGCTCGCTCCTCGAGATAGCTTTCTTTCAATTGATCTTCCAGCTTTGCGATATATGATCTGTAGTAGTCGCGCACCAGGGTATTCGCGATTTTGCGCTCATTCATTCGCAAGTAGGGGATGACATTTTGGGAGGTCAGCAGGCGGTATAGTTCATCGTGTAAAAAGAGTTGTTCCCCTCGTAGCGGAGCAACGCCAGGCGGTGATTTGTACTGTTTAATGAAAGACAAAGGTTTTAGGCTTTCCAATAAGCGATTTGCTTCTTCAGACGGTACGCCCAGCGCCGCGTTAAGAATTTCCGCATCAACACCTTTGGGCATTAACGCGATATTTGTCAAATACCCCCCAATTTCCCCGGAATCATTAAGGATCGTGTTCAAGATTCGTCGTTCAATGTCTTGACGCGCAACTTCTAGCCGTGGTTCGTCTTCATCCACCTCGGTCAAATCCATATATTGATCGAACAACTGCAAAATCGTCCGTGATTCCGGCGCCAGTACCGTCAACCAGTCCACGATAAGGTGCAAGAGGATCGGGCGTCCGCCAGTCAGCCGGTGAACAACTTTTTGATATTCCTCGGGCACCAATTCTTGCCCGGCCTGTTCCTCGAAGTGTTTCAAAAAAGCACAAGTCTCTGCGAAAGCGAATGGCTTGAGCTCGACCTCAGTGAAATCGTCTCCGAAAGCCTTCTTCATATCTGCCACCAAACGCGCCTGTGGATCAACGGTCTCACCGGGAGTGGGCAGTTTAGGGCGCCCGGCAAAAACCACCACGACGTTACGAAGTTGGGCAAGTTTATCGAGCAACCAGGGTTTTACGCGAGTATCGGCGATATCCAGGCCGGCTTTTTCTTCCACAGTTGAGCTTTCATACTGTAATAACTCAATCGTATCGAAGCAGATGACCAGCCTGGCGGCATCGACTGCCATATCATTACAGCCTTTAACAAATAGCTCGCCAAGTTTCTGTCGACGTTCTTCCAAAACGCCTGGATCGGCCCCCCGTTCTCGCAACAACTCGTAATTTTGACGTTCTTGTCGATAGTCTATAAAGTATTTCTTTTTCCGATCCAATCCCTCCATAATGACTTTCTCAAGATCACTGGTGCTATGCATATCGGTATGGTAGAGGTCAATATTGCCGCTGAAGTAAAACCGCGCTCCGGCCTTTTCGACCATCTGCTCCAGTTCCTCAAGGAGCCGGGTCTTGCCCAAACCACCGTGCGCCCAAAAGTAGATATAGCGCCGGCCGCTACCTGGCGCTAACAGGTATTTTTCTAGCAGTTTGATTTCTTTCTCACGGCCAATCAATGGGATGCGTTTCCCTAACTGTAAAATATTCATTTTGTCATCTCCTCCAGGCTTTGCCATCGCTGACGATAGGTTGCTGCTTCGTTTTTGAATAGCTGCGCGTAACTTTCTTCCTCGGTGAATTCAAGCGCAATGGATTCGAACGTCTCGACTGCCACAAGGCAGGCGTGTTTATAACGTTCTATGTCCATAGTTTCCAGACAACGCCGTACGATATTGCGGATCAAACCGTGCAATCGATCCCCGCGTTGTTCTCGCCAGACCACTGTATTGTGTGTGCGCAAACGTGCTATCTCGCGGATAAAGAAGTAATCGGGCTTCCCCTGCATCTCCGGCATAACCCGTTCGATGTATTGCTGCAAGATGGTAGGGTCAAACCAGTCCAACACACTGGCCCACCAGAGAATGTCGATCCACAGTTTATCCATACCCTCAAACAAGGTTTTATCAATAAAGTTTTTGACTTCTTGCTCGCATAACGTTTTCTTGAATTGTTCCACTGGCTGCGCGGCCGGCCAATGTTGGGCCGTATATGTAGCTAACCTTTCGGACAACTGAGGATGCCCAAAGGAGAACTCTAGCACGATGTCGATAGTCTGGGAAAGCGTTTCCGCTCCTTTTAGGGTGGGGTTGGTTTCAAGCAAGACCTGCTCGATCAAAGCGCGGCTTGCTTCCACAGGAGCAATCGGCCCTAACGGCAGCAATTTGACGGCGCGGCGCAGTTCAAAACGCCGCCAGGGGACAGGGATACGACCGGCATACACTTGTCTTACTCTTCTTTCAACCACCAGAGGTTCTGTGACGTATAAGTGTACCCAATCCCAAAATTCAACATCGTCTTGAAGCGCCTCGGTTGTATCAAACATCAAGTAGGTCGGGGTATCAGTAGCAAATTTGTTCAATTGAGATACAACTGCGTCTGCTAACTGATCATTGTTTTCATACTGGTCATTCAACCTGCCTTCCGCTTGTTCGATCACCTGGCGAAGAAAAACAGCGGGACGGTCCGTAGTTATGTGGGCTAATGTTTCGATATTAACGATGATAACCAGGGCTGCTGGGCTGGTTTCTTGCAATTTCAGTTTGGCTTCTTTTAGCAAACGAGACTTTCCGATCCCTGCCTCACCATAAACATTTAGAAGAATATTATTGGGTGTGAAATCACAAATGAGTTGAATAGGCTCCGTTCGGTCTTGAAACGTTGAGACAAGGTTCATCTTTCTCCTCCCCAGTAGATATTGATTATTTTTTGCAGGTTTTCCTTGTCGAGAGACTGAGGGGGAAATCGATCTTCCCAGCAACCCGCACAGGCCGCAATCAAGCCGCGGGCCAGGTTAAGTGCGTGAATTGGGGCATCCAGGTCTCTCTGAGCAGGTGGGACACGCAAGGCGCCCTTGAGAATCATTGGGATGAATTCTCTTTTGGCTTCATCATCTTTCAAATTAGGCAAACTCATAGCCCAGTTTAAAGTGTAATCCGAAGAAGGCGGGGCAAGGGAAGGTAACTGCAGCGGCTGCCACACTGCTTCGAGGTCCTGGGCCAGCTTGGTTAATCGCTGTTTACGGATATCTCGATTATCCGTTGCTTCACTTAACACATATAAGAACAAGATAAGTCCATTTTCGCGCTGAATATTCTCACGTTGCCATAAAAGGTCGATTGTTTGGTCAATCCGGGACCCTTGATCGGCCGGCTGTGGTAATTCATTACGCCAAGGTGCAATACGATCATCGGCGAAAACAGCCCTTAAGTCAGCATTACTTTCAAATTGCTTGTAGTTCTGCAAGCTATCACGCAACCTATTAAGGATATTGGCGGGGATCCCGGGGGTTTTTTTGATAAAGCTGTTATAGTCGATGAAATCTGGTCTCCAGGCAGCCAAACGAAGCCCTAAAAGCGCCTGCAATTCAACCTCTTGCCAGGGCGGTAACTCGTAAACGATAAGATTGCCTTGTCTGACACTCTCTATCTCTGCGAGCAAGGCTTGGCGCTCTCGGGTGGCAAACACGATAAATTCAAGGAGACCAGTGGTCAGCGCATACCATTGTTGGGTTGTCTGTATCAGGTCAATGAACGCTTGCTCACCAAGACGCTCGGTGTCATCGATCAGGATTTTGGACTTTTTGTGTGTTTTATGGCGCGCCAAACAGGCTGAGGTCAAAACGTCCGGGGAGACACGTAGAAAAGTTACGTTATGACCTGAGCTATCTCTAACACTGTGCTGTTTTTGCCAGAGCGCAGTTTTGCCGCTACCTTTTGCGCCCATTATGATTTTGCATCCCTGTCTATAGATTTGTTTTTCGACCTCGGCGCGCTCAACGTAAACGAGTTCAAGCCTGTCGGGAGGCACATGTATTGCCAGTGGATCCAAACTCACGGTCTCTCGGAGTTGCTGCCACTGGCTGATGAATTTCAGGTATTTGTCGTATTCTTTCTCTCCAAGCTGGTAACGGATACTGAAAGCAATTGGATCCATAAGCACCTTTTGTGGATAACAAAACTCCCGCAACAATCGTTTCTTTCATTGAGCTACAATTTCGACGGGGCGCGAATCTATACGCTGTCCAAATTGCATATAACATCAAACTTGCATCATTCGCCCCTGACAAATCTAACCATACTACAAACTCCGAACACGATAAATACTACGAAGGTGAAAGATGTGTGGCAATAGAGTGGCATCAAAGGGGAAGGCAACCAAGGAAGGGCGTAACATTACTGAACTTTCAACCAATACCCCCGTCCGCGCGCGTTCTTCACAAAACGTGTTTCACTATCATCGCTGCCCACAGCCAACCGCCGCCGCAGCCGTGAAACTAATTTTCGCAAGTTTTGTTCGCCGTAGCTTTTATCCGCTTCCCACGAGGATTTTGGCCAAATACTCTCGACAAGCTCGTCCTGCTCCACGATCTGCGGCGCATGCCGATAGAGTGTTTCCAGCAGCTTAAACTCCTGCGGCGATAGCGCCGGTATCAACTGCTGTCCGTCAACCCACACGTGACCGTCGCCCAATGATACATGCAAGCCCGTCCCCAGCGGCATACTGGGCGCGGCGTCAGCCGGCGTCGAAAACGGCGCAACGCTCGCTTGGCGCTCGGTTTCCAATTGCTGCCGAAAATCAATCAGCGTCTCTGTCACATCCACGCTATCGATCAACGTGTCGCTGGTGCGGCGCACGTGGTGGATGATTAAGGCCTGGCACAACCGCAGCAACGTGCGCGGCGAACCTTCGCAGGCGTCCAAGAGGCGATCCATCACCCGGCCTTTTGCTGCCGAGGTGCATAAATCCTCGAGCCGCATCACTGCGTCACGGCTATAATAGGCCAGCCGTTGTTGCACCACATCTCGTAGCGCCTCGCGACCCCAGGTGATACTGCGCACACACAGACGGTCCGGGCGTAAATCCACGATCCCTCGTAGCGCCTCGCCAACTTCGGCGGGCAGAAAGAACTTGAAAGCCACGTGCGGCGTTTCCAGCACCGTCCGCTCGCTGACCAGCGGTTGCAGCAATGCCGCTGCTTGTGGGCCGAGCGAGGTCTCATCGACGCAATCCACCAGGATGTAGAGCGATTTGTAGGTGTTCTGAGGCGTCTGACCAAGCTTCAACACCAACTCGGAAAGCGTGTTCAGGGTTTCTAGGGGTGAAAGCGCGTCCCAATCCAATTGGAGGGGCTGCGCCGCAATAATCTGCGACAACTTCAACTGTGCAATCGGATCACCAAAAGCATGAGCGTACCCCGCCATAAGCCTGCATCCCGTCTCATCCAGGTGATCGAAGTAAATAGCCGGAACCTCATCCACCAAAGCCTTGACAATAGCGCGTATCACACTGCGCAGGTGATGACGCGCGGTAATTCTGGTCACATCTCCTTGCACAGCTTCGATCAACAGCCCGAAATCGTAATAATGTACCGGCAAAACCTGGCGGCGGAATTTCCCGTGGGTACATTCGTAAGCTACCATATGGCGCGTGGCTGTTTTTCCTTCACCGCGTCCGGCCATGAGGAACGCTGTTTGCGGGTGCAGCGGAGAACCCAAAACATCGTACAGATAAGGGCGATCCACGAAGAAAAGCGGGAGATACTCGTGCTCGCGCTCAGCCTCGTAAAGCGCAAAAGGGTCGCTCTCGAACCTAAAACGCTCCAGCCACCGCCCAAAACGATAGCTGAACCCGAGTGTCTTCGAACTTCCCATCTTAACCCGCCTTTGATTGTATGGTCACACTTTTATCACAGAATACCACAACTCGCAGCTCTCTGCAAGCGCTTGACAATTCACCGCTCCCGACGATAATATCAGGTAACGCTCAATACCCTAAAGGCGCTGACGAGGAAAAGTACGCAGGTAGCAACTGCCAGGGAAGTGGAACCACGGACTGAGAGTTCCACTCAGCGAAAACCTGCCGAAGTTCGCCTCTGAGCCGACCGCTCAACGGGATGCGTCCCAAGTAGGCGGCTCCGCGAGCCTGGCGTTATCGAGGCTATCCATCGCCATAAGGCCGTGGAGACAAGGAGGCCCTCTATTCACAGGGCAAGCGAGGTGGTATCGCGGGAGTCTTGCGCTCTCGTCCTGGCAAGGGACGGGGGCGTTTTTGTTTATAGTAAGCGGTAACTGGTAACTGGTGATTAAGGACTGGGTATTTCCTAATTACCAATCCCCGATTACCGATTACCAATTCCTGAACCTGGAGGAGACTATGAACTTATTCGAAGCACTGGAACAGGCTTATCAGACGGCCCAGACTGCGCTGGAAGACGCCAAAGACGCCGGGACGTTGGAAACCTGGTACGCCGATACGTTGGGGCGCAAAGGCGTCATCACGTTGCAGGTGCGCAGCGTCGGGCAATTGCCCGCCGAGGATCGCCCGGCGTTTGGCAAGCGCGTCAACGAAATCAAGCAGGCGCTCGAAGCGGCGTACACCGCGCAGGCCCAGGTTGTCAAAACCGCCGAGTTGGCCCGCGCGTTGGAGGCCGGCGCCATCGACGTGACGCTGCCGGGCCGCCCGGCGACGCCCGGACACCTGCACCTCACCACCCAAACGCTGCGGCAGATCTACAGCATCTTCGGGCGTATGGGTTTCGAAGTCTACGAAGCGCCGGACGTAGAGCTGGAGAGCTACAACTTCGACCTGCTCAACATCCCAGAGTACCACCCGGCGCGCGATATGTGGGACACGTTCTGGGTGCAGCAGGTCCGCAACAGCCCGGCGCGGCTGCTCCTGCGCACACACACCTCGCCGGGGCAGGTGCGCGCTATGCGCGAGCGCGCGAACACAGGACGTTCGGCTCCCGAGCCGATCCGCGTGATCCTGCCGGGCAAGTGCTATCGCTACGAGCAGATCACCGCGCGCAGCGAGCACCAGTTCTACCAGGTGGAAGGACTGGCCGTGGGCAAGAACATCACGATGACCGACCTCATCGGGACGCTGACCCAGTTCACCAGCATGTTCTACGGGTCGGGGCACAAAATGCGCGTTCGCAGTTCGTACTTCCCTTTCACGGAGCCGAGCATCGAAGCAGATATGAGTTGTATTCTCTGCGGCGGGAAAGGCTGCCGGGTCTGCAAATACACCGGCTGGCTGGAAATCGCCGGCGCGGGGATGGTACACCCGGTCGTGCTCAAGAACGGCGGCTACGATCCCGACGAATGGAGCGGCTTCGCCTTCGGCACCGGCGTCGAGCGGCCAGCGATGTTAAAATACAGCGTCAACGACATCCGGTATTTTTACGGCAACGATTTAAGGTTTTTGCGGCAGTTTTAGTAATTGGTAACTGGTAACTGGTAATTGGTGATTGGTAAGCGGTGGCAGGTAGCTGGTAATTGGTGATTGTTGATTGAGGTGAGGGCTGAGATGGGCCAAGGTGATTATCAAGGTTTCGAGGCTTTGCAGGCCTGGCAAAACGCACGGGAATTGATGTTGCTGGTACACTCTGAGATTGCGTCCAAGCTGCCCAGTTACGAAAAGTGGGACTTGTTGTCCCAGATTCGCAGATCATCGAAAAGTGTTATGGCAAACATCGCTGAAGGCTGTGGACGCTACTACTATCAGGAAGGTATTCGTTTTTGCTACCTTGCGCGTGGGTCATTAGCCGAAACACAAAACCATTTGATCACAGCTCACGATTTGGGGTACATCTCCGATGCGCTTTTTCAGTCGGGAATAACCGTTGCACAAAAAACAGCCCGGACATTGAACGGCTATATCAATTGGTTAAAGAAAAACAAACGAGGCGGTGATTTGCCAGAAGGCCGATTGCGGGAAATCTCCCCCAATTACCTGATAGTGAACCAGCCCGAATTCGATGAAGACGATCCTGACCACCAACCACCAATCACCGACCACTAATCACCAATTACCAATCACCAATCACCGATTACCAATCACCAATTACTAATTACCAATCCCTAATCCCTTTCTAAGAGGTAAATGATGAAAATTCCATTATCCTGGTTAAACGATTATGTCAATGTTAAAGACATTCCGATAAACGACTTGCGCTCGCGGCTGGATTTGGCGGGCCTGGAAGTCGAGACGATTGAAGCCATCGGCTACCCTGAAGCGGAACTGCCGTGGGACCCTGATACAGTCATCACCGGCGAGGTGCTATCCGTGCGGGCGCATCCCGACGCCGACCGGCTGGTGCTCGTCGAGGTCAACTACGGGGGCGACAAAACCGAGGTCGTCGTGACGGGCGCGCCGAGTTTGTGCGAGCGCAAAGGAGAGACCGGGCTGCACCTCAAAGTGGTTTTCGCCTGGGAAGGCGCGACGCTCTACGACGGTCACAAGGAGGGCTGGACGAAGGCCAGGCTCAAGCCCACCAAAATCCGCGGCGTCCCCTCGCGGGCGATGGTGTGCTCCGAGAAAGAGCTGGGCCTCGCCGAAGAACAGACCGACATCATCTACCTGCCCGACGACACGCCGGTCGGCGTACCGGTGGTGGAGGTGTTGGGCGACTACATCCTGGATTTTCAGGTCAAGGGGCCGTTCGGGCACCTGCAATCGGTCTACGGCGTCGCCCGCGAGGTGGCGGCAATCTTCGACCGTCCGCTCGAGCGCGCGCCCGTCGAGGCTATGCAGCGGCTTGGGCTGCGCGTGGTGGAGCAAGCCGGCTTCGTCGATCTCGAAATCGCCGACCCCGACCTGTGCCCGCGCTACACGGCGACGATGGTTCGCGGCGTGCAAATCGCGCCATCTCCGCTGTGGATGCAGATGCGGCTCAGCCGCGCCGGGATGCGCCCCATCAACAACGTCGTGGACATCACCAACTACGTGATGCTGGAATTGGGCCAGCCGCTCCACGCCTTCGATTACGCTGACATCCGTCCGCGCTCGGGTGAAACGCAACCGGCGATTATCGTGCGCCGCGCCGCCCTGGGCGAGCAGATGGCGACGCTCGATGGCGAACTGCGCACTTACGACGACGAGATGCTGCTCATCACCGACGGTGGCGGCCCGGTGGGCATCGGCGGCGTGATGGGCGGCCTGGACAGTGAGGTAAAGGACCACACCCAGGACATCCTGTTGGAAGCCGCGAACTTCAACTTCATCAACGTCCGCCGCACTTGCCAGGCCCTCAAACTCACCACCGAGGCCGCGATGCGATTTGGTAAGCGCGTAGATCCTGAGTTGGCGCTGATTGCAGCAGCGCGCGCCGCCGAGTTGATGACGGAACTCGCGGGCGCGCGCGTCGACGCCGTCGTCGGCGACCTCTACCCCGGCAAGCCGGAACCGCGCGCCATCCACTACAACCCGGCGCTCGCCGACCGTGTTCTCGGCATCGTCATACCACCGGAGGACCAACTACAGATTCTGGCCGCGCTGGAATTCTGCGTAGAGGTGACGGAAAGTCTGTCCATACCGGGCAACCCGGCTCAGGGCGACGTGTGGCGTGTGACCGTGCCGTCTTACCGTCTAGACGTGAGTTTACCGGTGGATCTGGTCGAAGAGATTGGGCGCATCTGGGGTTACGATCATTTCCCCGTCACGCTCATCGACGAAGAACTGCCGCCCCTGCGCCGCAACATCTCCCTGGAAGAGGAGGATCACGTTCGTGACATTCTGGCGGGATTGGGACTTGACGAGGTGATCATTTACTCGCTGATCGACCCCGAAGACGAAGCGCGCCTGCACCCCGATCCCCAGGCAACGCTTGAACTGCCGGGCGCACGCGTGATGTTGCGGAACTATCTCTCGCCGGAGCGTTCGCAGATGCGGCGGACGCTGCTATCCGGCGCGCTGCGTACTGCGTGGAGCAACCTGCGCTTCCTGGAACGCAGCGCCATTTTCGAGGTGGGGCACGTGTATTTCCAG
>JAKJAB010000330.1 GCA_022707725.1 Chloroflexota bacterium
CCTGCCGGTGGATTACGACTCGCTGGCCTCGGTCGGCTCCATTATGGGGTCGGGCGGTTTTGTGGTGATGGACGAAGACACCTGTATGGTCGATATCGCCCGCTTCTTTATGGATTTCGTCCAGGATGAGTCCTGCGGCAAATGCACGCCTTGTCGGGTAGGGACACGACGGATGCTGGAAATCCTCAACGATATTTGTGAGGGGCGCGGGCAGCCCGGCGACATCGAACGTTTGGAGGAATTGGGCCAATCGATTACACGCGGATCGCTGTGCGGCCTGGGACAGGGCGCGGCGAACCCCGTGATGAGCACGATCAAATTCTTCCGCGAGGAGTACGAAGCCCACATCTACGAGAAGAAATGCCCGGCCAAGGTGTGCCGCGCGCTGATCGAGTACAAAGTCGATCCCGATTTGTGTATCGGCTGCACGCGCTGCGCCCGCAACTGCCCGGTCGATGCGATTGCCGGCAAGCCGAAGGAAAAACACGTCATCGACCCGACGATCTGCATCCGCTGCGGTATCTGCAAGCAGGTGTGCCCGGTCGCGGCGATTGACGTTTATTAGGGAGTAAAGAGTAAAGAGTAAAGAGTGAAGAGTGAAGAGTACCCATTACTCATTTCTCATTACTCATTACTCATTACTCATTACCCATTACCCATTACCCGTTGCTCATTTCTCGTTACTTGCACAGGGAGGAAAAATATGGCTGAAGATTCAACCCTAGAGCAGATTCTTGAGAAATATGGGAACGAACGTGAAGCGTTAGTGGAGATTTTGCGGGACGCCAGCCAGGCCGCCGGCTACGTCTCCCCAGAGGCGCTGGCGACGATTGCGCAGCGATTGGGCCTCCCCCAAAGTCAGGTGCACAGCGTTGCCAGCTTTTATAGTCTCATCAGCCTCAAGCCGATGGGGAAACACGTCATCCGCTTCTGCCAGGACGCGCCGTGTCACGTCGCGGGCGGGCGGGAGGTCTGGGAGGCGTTGGAGCAAACGCTGGGCGTCCCCTTCGGCGCGACGACATCCGACAAGCAATGGACACTGTTGGCTACCAGTTGCATCGGCGCCTGCTCGGTCGGCCCGGTGATGATGGTGGACGACGAGATCTACGGCAACCTGACGCCCGACCGGGTGCGCGAGGTTCTGGCGCAAGTAGGAGGTGACGTATGATCCGCGCGACAATTTTGGTTTCAGGCGACCCTCAAAGCCTCGGACGCGGCGCCGAGGAAGTGAAAATCGCCATCGAGGCGGAACTCTCGTTCTACGGCCTGGAAAATGAAATCGAGGTGGGTTTTGGCGGCGGAATGACGCGCACCGATATGCTACCCACCGTGAGCATCTACCCGGAAGGCGTGGTCTACGGCCCGGTCAAACCGCCGGATGGCGCGCTAATCGTGGAAGAACACCTCTACAAAGGGCGCGTCGTCGAACACCTGCTTACCCCACCCGATGCGCTGGTAAGCGGTCACATAGCGTCCCTGCCGGCTGGCAAAGAAGGCAAACGCCACGCCGAAAAGCGCATCGTCCTACGGCGGGTCGGCGTCATCGATCCTTACAACATTGAAGAATACGTAGCCTACGACGGCTACTTTGCCCTGGGGCAGGCGCTCACCACGATGACGCCCGCGCAGGTGCTGGACGTCGTCCGCGAATCCGGCTTGCAGGGGCGCGGCGGCGCGGGGTTCCCGACGGGCCTTAAATGGTCGTTCGTCGCTAACCGCCCGGAAGAAATCCGCTACGTGGTCTGCAACGCCGACGAATCCGAACCGGGCACGTTCAAGGATCGCATGATCCTGGAAGGCGACCCGCACGCCGTCCTCGAAGGGATGGCGCTGGCCGGATATGCGGTAGGCGCGCGTGAAGGCTGGATTTACATCCGAGGCGAGTACGCCCTCTCGAAAGAACGTCTGGAAAAAGCCATTCGCCAGGCGGAAGAACTCGGCGTGCTCGGCGACGATATTATGGGCAGTGGGTTCTCGTTCCACATCCACATCCACGCCGGCGCGGGGGCCTACGTCTGCGGCGAGGAAACAGCTTTGCTGGAAAGTATGGAAGGCAAGCGCGGCATCCCGCGCATTCGCCCGCCATATCCAACCGTCTACGGCTATCACGGCATGCCCACCGTCGTCAACAACGTGGAGACGCTGGCAAACGTCCCGCCGATTGTGCTCAACGGAGCGGAATGGTACCGCGCGGTGGGCACCAAACGCAGCCCCGGCACAAAAGTCTACACGATCTTGGGCGACGTGCAGAACACCGGCCTGATCGAGATGCCGATGGGCGTCACGCTGCGCGAAGTGATCGAGATCTATGGCGGCGGTATGAAAGAAGGCAAAACCTTCAAATGCGCGCAGACCGGCGGCGCATCCGGCAGCACCATCCCGCCGGATTTCCTGGACACGCCGATGGACTTCGCGTCGATGGCGGAGAAAGGCGCGGGCCTGGGCAGCGGCGCGCTGTTGATCTGTGGACAAGATACCTGTGTGGTAGACCTGGCCTACGTGCTGATGCGCTTCTTCCAGGCGGAATCCTGCGGCAAGTGTACGCCGTGTCGCGTGGGGACGACGCGAATCGTCGAAACGTTGGAGCGGATACGGCGCGGGGAAGGCCTGCCGGACGATTTGGAGCGGCTAGAGCAAACGGCGCGCTACATTCTTTCGACTTCCTTCTGTGGATTGGGGCAAGCTGCGCCGGTTCCTATTCTCACTGCGCTGAAGCATTTCCGCGATGAAGTGGCGGCGCACATCCACGGCGACTGCCCGACGGGCGTCTGCGCGATGAGCAACGGCGGCGAAGCGATGCAATCGGTCAACCACAACTATTTTGTGAAGATAGCGTCGTAAAGTTCTTTACCTGTATTGAAATAGCCAGGACATTCTAAATATCCTTAAGCGTTTCCGAGTCTCATCACCTAAAAACCCACCGTTCATGGGGGTGAGACCGATAGGGTGCAACGGGAAACGGTTGCGCCTCCCGTGTTTGGAAAGGAAATGCGCTGATCAGTTTTGGCGGAGGGGATGTCGCTGCGCAACTTGAAGCAACTGGCAATGCCAGCTTTGTTACCGGCGGGCGTGTCTCGCTTATCAAGCGGCGCAACGCATCCTGAGTCTGTGAAAAAATCTTGTCAAACTGAATTTCAATTGGAGCTATTCCTTTTCAAACCGTTTAACCTTAAGGAGTTATGATGAGTGAGATAAACTTGACTATCAATGGGCGGGCGGTCACTGCACAGCCAGGTCAAACCGTTTTGGAAGCCGCCCAAAATGCAGGGATTGAAATCCCGACGTTGTGTCACCATCCGGATTTGACGCCCACCGGCGCATGTCGCCTGTGCGTCGTAGAAGTCGAGAAGATGCGCGGCCCGGCGACGGCTTGCACGCTGCCCGTCGCTGATGGGATGGTCGTCCACACCAACACCGACGAGATCGTCACCCTGCGCAAATTCGTGCTCTCGATGCTGCTCACAGATCACCCCAACGAGTGTATGCGCTGCGAAGTGAACGGGGATTGCGAGCTGCAACGATGGGTCTACGAGTACGACGTCGCCTGGCCGGAACATAGCGGCGCGCGTCACAACCGCCCGATCGATTCCGATCCTAACCCCGTCGTGTTCGTGGATATGAACAAGTGCATCCTCTGCGGGCGCTGCGTGCGCGCTTGTGCGGAAATCCAGAACCGCGACGTGTGGAATTTCTCCGAACGCGGTTTCGATACGCTCGTCGTGGCCGGCGCAAACCAGACGATGCTCGACGCCGGTTGCGAATCGTGCGGCAACTGTGTGGCCTACTGCCCCGTCGGCGCGCTGTTCGACAAGCCCTCGCTTGGGTGGGGACGTGAGGCATACCAGAAGAAAATCCGCACCACCTGCAACTACTGCGGCGTCGGCTGCCAGTTCGATTTCAACGTCAAGGACGGCAAAATCACGCGCGTCACCTCTACCCCGGAGGCGCCGGTCAACGGGCTGGCGCTGTGCGTCAAGGGGCGCTACGGCTGGGACTTCATCCAGCGCGACGACCGCCTGACGACGCCGCTGATCCGCGAGGGTTGGCAGAAAACCAACGGCAAGTGGACGTTCACCGGCAAGAAAATGGAAGTCGGTTTCCGCGAAGCGACCTGGGACGAAGCGCTCGACCTGCTCGCCGGCAAGCTGGTGGAATACCGCGATACGACCGGCCCGGACAGCGTGGGCTATCTCTCGTCGGCGAAGTGTACCAACGAAGAGACCTATCTGATGCAGAAAATCGCCCGCGCCATCGGTAAGACCAACAACATCGACCACTGCGCGCGCTTGTGCCACTCCTCCACCGTCGCAGGGCTGGCCACCAGCTTCGGCAGCGGCGC
>JAKJAB010000331.1 GCA_022707725.1 Chloroflexota bacterium
GGGCGATCGTTTACGCACGTGGTGTGCGTATGGCGCGCAAAAGAGGCGTATCAGATGACAAGCGGGAGGAACCCACGCGTGAGGCATGGATAGAGACTGCACGCCACTATCTGTTAGCGGTTTCATATTTCAGCCATTATGCTACAGAAAATTTTGTACGAGGTCTGACTTTTGGACGTATCTATAAACGTTTTGAAGGGTGCGACCCGGCGTTGGTACGCGAGATTACACAGGAACATATGCCTCAATGGGTCGAGGGTTACAAGTTGCCGGAGAAACTGGTGCGCAGTTTATTCCAGGACGTCTTTGGCTTGTTTGATTAAGATGTTACTCGGAAGCGGCGCTCTCGAAGCGCCGCTTCACTCATACATCCACCCCACGCGCAGTCCAAAATCTGAATGGGGGAACCAACTCGTCCGAAGTATTGTTGGATATACTTTCCAATTGCAAAAGCATGGCGCGCAAGAACGATGGTTTCAGTCGTCCTTGTCTCCATCATAATGCGATACACCGGTTCCGTACTCGCTGGTCGGCACTCGAGTTTGGTCAAATCAGGGATAATTTCGCAGGTTTTGCTCAAAAGGGACAATAAGCCCGGAATGTTTGCTGGTGGTGGCAACTGTGTGTCACGTCCAATCCACACCGCGGCCTTGACTTGCGGCCACTTACGCATCCCTGGCGCTAAGTCCTGCAAGGTAGCGCCCGGTGCTTCCGCCAGCATCGCAAAGACCAACAGAGCTGTACGTAACCCGTCTCCGGTCACATAGAAGCGATCTGTATGGGCGATGATGTGTCCGATTTCTTCGCCGCCCAATGTTAGATTATCGTTGATCAGGGCGTGGGTTATGTATTTATCGCCGTTCTCCACTTCACGGGTAGCGATGTGGCGTTGCCGTAGATAATGCGTCAGACCTGAATTGTTCATTGGCGTGATAACCACCGTATCTTTCCGCAGCCGTTGTTCAGCCTGAAGTTTTACGGATAACATCGCCAGTACCATATCGCCATCATATAGTTGCCCTTGTCGATCCACGAAAACAACCCGATCGGCGTCGCCGTCGAAAGCGGCGCCAGCCACTGCATTGCTTCGCTGTAACGTCTGCGCTAGCGAACCAGGGTTGAAGCGCACGTGTTCACTGCCGGCTCTATAGTTGATATTTGTCCCGTCAGGAGAGGCGTTGAGCACAGTATGAGGGATATGGAGCTTTTCCAGTATCGTCGGCCCAATTTGTGAAGCGGCCCCGTGGGCGCAATCGATAACGACGTGTGATTGCAGTCGCTCATAGTATTGAGCTTCACGCGCAAGGGCCATCGCATAGTGCTGGCTCAAGTCAAGTTGTTCGATTGAACTGGTCGGGCGGATTTCATAGGGTAACACGGTATTGCCAAAAAAAAGGTCTTCGATGAAACGTTCGGTCTCACCGTCAACCTTAACACCGCGATTATTGAATACCTTAATGCCATTCTCAATGAGCGGATTGTGCGATGCGGAAACCATAATGCCGCCATTGAAAAAACCCTTGCTAATGATCAAATACGAGATTGCGGCTGTAGGGAGCGTGCCGGCATCCACAACCCTTACACCGCCACGGGCTAGCCCATCAACGAGCGCGGCTTTCAATCGTCGGCTTGATTCACGGGTGTCGGCGCCGATCAAAAAGATTGGATTGGGGGCCTGTTGCCGCAGCCAGACTGCCAAAACCCGCCCGAGGCGTTCGACATCGTCAGGTCTTAAGGGATGTTTGTCAACAATACCGCGAATACCATCTGCACTAAAGAGCCGAGTTCCCATAAGTATTCTCCCAATATCATAACGACTCGTCTCGTTCAATAATTTGATGTGCAATATCTACTCTTCTATGGTATCATAAAAATTATGCAAAAGCAAGAGTTGAAACCCGAATATTTTCTCGAACGCCCTGGCGTAGACCAAAAGAATGTGTTGAGTCCCTCTTCACAAACATGCCAGATATCCTCAAATGTGGCAAAACAGGGAACTGCTTACTGTATTGGCTGCGGGGCCGCAGTCTTCCTCGACCGCGACGGTACCATCAACGAAGACCGAGGCTATCTCCGAGAGCCGAAAGCGATGAAGCTACTCCCCACCGTCTGCGAAGCATTGGCGCTGTTGAACGGCTTGAATATCCCTCTGATTATCGTCACTAACCAATCTGCGCTAGGACGTGGTTTGTTGAGTGAGGCAGAGTTCGAAGCAGTCAATGCTGCGCTCTGGCGGGCGTTACAGTCCTGTGGCGCGCGCTACGACGCATTGTATTATTGTCCACACATACCCGATAAAGCGCCGCCATGCGCGTGCCGCAAACCACGTCCTGGATTGCTCCTGCAAGCAGCGATGGATTTCAGCCTCGATTTGTCGCGCTCCTATATCATTGGGGACAAGCAATCTGATCTTGACGCTGGCTATGCCGCTGGTTGCCGCGCGATTTTAGTGCGTACCGGATTCGGCGAGACAACTTATCAGGCTCTTGTACAGCAGCCTCGGCAACCAAACTACGTTGCGGCGACACTTTTGGAAGCTGCTCAGTGGGTTGCGCGGGACATTTTAGCCGTCAGGTGAGTGTGCAGGCCTCCCGTGCGAGTTGTCTGGGATCCTCTTGCGTTGTTCGCCGTTTACGGCGCGCGCTCCCTGCTTCTTCGTCGCTTCGACGCGCAACCCGGCGGCTTGCTACACCACCTCAACCACCGACCCCTGGTCGCCCTTCGTCACCTGAATCTGCGTCGGGAACGCCTCGCGTAGTTCGTCGATGTGCGTGATGACGAGGATGAGGTCGAATTCGTGCTGCACGGCTTTGACGGCTTCCACGAGTCGCTGACGACCCTCGGTATCCAGCGAGCCGAAGCCCTCGTCCACGAAGAGGGAGCGCAGGCGCACCCCTGCGCGCTGCGCCAGCATCCGCGAGAGCGCCACGCGGATGGCAAAATTGACGCGAAATTGCTCCCCCCCTGAAAAATTTTCATAAGGGCGCGTGCCCTTCTCATCGCTGATGATGATGTCCAGCGTTTCCCGCAGGTTGCCCATCTTGGTCTCGCGCTGGGTTTCGAAGCGGACGTGCATCCGTCCGGCGGTGAGGTTTTGCAGGATATGGTTGGCCTCGCGTTCCAGCTCCGGCAGGGTGTGCTCGATGATCATCGCTGGGATGCCGTTGACGCCAAAAGCGTCGCGCAGTTCGGTGAGCAGGCCCACGCGCGCACCCAGTTCGTCGCGCTGGACGCGCATCTCCTGCTGGCGGCGTTCCAACGTCTCCAATGCGGCCAGGTTTTGTCGCGCCGCGCCGATGCGCTGGCGGGCGACGGCCTCTTGTTGACGCGCCTCATTGAGCAGACTCGCCAGGCGGGGCGCTTCGGCGAGCGTGGGGCGCAGCGCGTCGAGCGCCGTTTCCTGCGCGGCGCGTTCGCTCTCCAGCGTGCTGATGCGCCCATGCTGCGCTTCGATTTCGAGGGCGAGCCGTTTGAGCGTCTCCGCTTCTTTTTCGATGCTGACGCGCGCTTTCTCCAATTCGCGGTAATCGTCTTCGGCGTGGGCGAGAGCCTGCGCGCGCTTTTTGACCTCCTGGTGGGCGCCGGCGTCGTAGCCGAGTTCGGCTAGTTCCGCGTGGATGCGGGCCAGTTCCGCGCGCGGGCCAGCGGCGTAGTCGTCCTGTTCGATTCGCGTCTGGAGGGCGCGCGCGGCGGCCCGGGCCTGTTCCAGCGCGGGACGTTCCGCGTCGGCGTAGGCTTCGGCGGCGAGTTGGGTTTCGACCTCGACGGCCTGTGTCTGCACGACGGCGATGCGCTCGCGGGCGACGTCGCTCTGTTCGAGCTGCTGTTGCAGCCGGGCGATGGTCTGTTCCTGGCGGGGACGCGCGCGCAGCAGTCGTTCTTGTTCTTGTAGGTGCAGTTGCAGGGCGGCCTTCTCTTCCTTGAGCGCCTGGATGCGCGCATCGTTGGCGCGGAACTCGTCGCCCATAGCGTCGCCTTCGGCCTGGATGTCGTTGAGCAGGCGCTCCTGGTGTTCGGGCGTCAGAGGCTGGCGGCACAGTGGACATGCGGCCTCAGCCTCGGCCAGGGTTTCGATGCGGCTCTTGGCCTCGTTCATCAGCTCGCGGAGCTGGCGGTTGCGTTCGATGAGGCGGCTGCGTTCGACTTCGCCGGTTTGCAAGGTTTCGCGGATCTGCGCTTGCTCCTCGGCGATGGCGTCCAACTGCGCGAGTTCGGCGCGCGCGGCGTCGAGTTCGGCTTGCAGCGCCGGATCGACGGTGCGTTCGTGCAACAGCGCGATTTGCCCGCGTAGATCGCTAAGCGTGCGCTCCATAGCGGCGCGGTTCGCGGCGAC
>JAKJAB010000332.1:0-4026 GCA_022707725.1 Chloroflexota bacterium
CAACCTGGGCCGCGAGACGTTTATGGCGCCGCTCATCTGGGAACACGGCTGGCCCATCGTCAGTCCCAGTACTGGCAAGATCGAGTTCGAGTATCCCGCGCCGAACCTGCCGGAACACACCTGGCCCACACGCCCGGCCTGCGATCACTTCGAGAGCACGCGGCTGGATTACGTCTGGAACTTCCTGCGCGCGCCGCGCGACGACTTTTACAGCCTGACCGCGCGCCCCGGCTATCTCCGCCTCAAGCTGCGTCCACAGAAGCTCTCCGAATGGGCCAATCCCAGCTTTGTGGGACGGCGGCAGCAGCACAGGAACTTCGCAGCGCGGACAGCCATGGAGTTCACGCCCGGCGCGCCGAACGAAGAGGCCGGTCTCGTGCTGCTGCAAAACAGCGATTTCCACTTCCGCTTTGTGGTGACAGGCACTAACACCATCCGCCTGATCAAACGTCAAAAGGGCGCAGAAACCCTCCTCGCCGAAAGCGCCGTCGCAAGCGGACGCATCTACCTCAAAGTAGAAGCCTGCGAGCAAGCGTACAGTTTCTACGTCGCTGCGGAACCGGAGGTGTGGCGGCCCATCGCCGAGAATGTGGACGGGCGCATCCTCAGCACCACAGTCGCGGGCGGTTTCGTCGGCGCTTATCTGGGTGTGTATGCTAGCGGTAATGGTGAGGACAGCGCCGCCGTCGCCGACTTCGACTGGTTCGAATACGCCGAGATCAGCGATTAGTCCCGGCTAATTAAAGGCGCAGGGCCAAAATTCCAACCGCGAATCACGCGGATTTTCGCCAATTTTCAACAAAGATTCGCGGTAACTATTCAGCCTTGAGGTGGGACGCACTTAGCTGAACCAAAAACGGCAATTTTTTGCGCTTCCTACTGTCATTGCAGGCGTAAAAGTGCGCCCCACCTGAATAGTTACGATTCGCGCAGATTAGCGAGATTAGCGGTTTATTCTTGAGGAGGTTCTTTTATGCTATATCCATTGCGCTTCGAAGAGATTCTACGAAATTACACCTTCGGCAACCGCTGGATTACCGAAGTCTACGCAAAAGAGGGCCTGCCCGCAGACCACCGCATCTCCGAAACGTGGGAGGTGTGCGACCGGGGGCCAGAATCCAGCATCGTCATCAACGGCACGTTAGCCGGGAAGACGCTGCACGAGTTGATCGACGAGTACGGCGTCGATTTTCTGGGGCGCGACATCGTCGCTCGCTGTGGGACGCGCTTCCCGTTGCTCATCAAATTTCTGGATGCATCCTCCGTCCTCGCCGAACAGGCGCACCACAACGACGCGCTGGCAGCGAAACAGGGGCTGCCCGATCCCGGTAAAACCGAGGCGTGGTATATGCTCCACGTCCGCGACGGCGCGACGATCCACTGCGGCAACGTCAAGGGAGCCACAGAAGCCGCCGTTCACGACGCCATTGTGGATGGATCGATCCGTGAGCTGATGCAGGAGTATGCCGTACAGCCCGGCGACGCCTTCCTGCTCTATGCGGGGACGATGCACTACTCGGCCGGCGGTGTGCTCTTCTACGAAATTATGCAGAACTCGGATGTTTACATCGATCTGCTGCCGCCCGATCCCGCCCTACCGGACGGCGAACGCGAAGCGCAGGTCCGCGCCGCTATGGAAGGCGTTCATCTCGAAGACGGTTTCGATCCCAAGATACCGCCGGTCTCGCTCCGCGAAGGGGCGAACACGCGGACGTTCGCGTTCGCCTGCACCCACTTCGCGCTGGAACGCCTCGACCTGACCGCGCCGTATACGCTGAACTGCGACGGTGAACGCTTCTTCGTGCTTTCGCAAATCGAAGGGACGTCCACGGTGGTTTGGGGAGAGCATCGGGAGACACTGCGCCCCGGCCACACGTGCTTGCTTCCCGCTACCCTCGGCACAGTGACGGTTGAACCCGAACCAGGGCCATGTGCGCTGCTCAAAGCGTATGTGCCCGACCTGTCGCAAAACATCATCCGCCCTTTGCGCGCAGCCGGTGTAGCAGACGAGGCCATCCTTGGACTGGGCGGCAAGACTGTACTGAATCCATTGGGCGCATCGATGGGCTAATTTGCGAGTTCCAGGTAGCTTTTCAGCGCCAACACACCAGGACGCCTCTGGGAAGGTCACACAGGAGAGCAAAAGCATGTCCAAAAGACAAACCACTACGCTGCGGTTGTTTGGATTGCTGATGCTTTTTGTGGCAGGCTGCCGCGCCAGTCCAATAACATCGACGCCGAACGCGACCGTTCTATCCTCTATAACGGCAGCCGCCCCTTACTGGCCCACCAACGGCTGGCGCACGGCGCTCCCCCAGACACAGGGTATGGACCCGGAAAAGCTGCGGCAGATGTTTACCGCCATCGAAGAGCAAACGTTGAATGTGCGCAGCCTGGTGGTCGTCCGTAACGGCTATATCGTCGCCGAATATTACCAATCGCCGTGCAATCGAAATTCACGGCATGAGCTTTACTCCTGCACCAAGAGCTTTGTCTCTGCACTGGTGGGGATCGCCATCGCGAAAGGCTATCTCGAAGGCACAAATGAGCCTGTGCTCGAATGTTTTCCCGATTACGTCTTCGCCAACACCGACACACGCAAATCCGCGATGACCATCGAGCACCTGCTCTCCATGACCTCGGGTTTGGATTGGCCGGAGGGTGATCCAATCTACCAGCAATTGTGGAGCAGCCGGGATTGGGTGCAGTTCATCCTCGACCGGCCAATGATAGCAGAAGCGGGCAGCCAGTTCAACTACAACTCGGGCTGCTCGCACGTGCTATCGGCTATCGTCGCCGAGCGCAGTGGGATGTCGACACAGCAATTTGCCCATGAACACCTCTTTGCGCCGCTCGGCATATCCAACGTCGATTGGAGCGTGGACTCCAACGGCCTGGCGATCGGGGGATGGGGGCTGAACATCACCGCGCGAGATATGGCGAAATTTGGCTACCTCTACCTGAACGAGGGCGTCTGGGACGGGCAGCAAATCGTCCCTGCCGAGTGGGTCCAGGCATCCACCAGGCCCCGTGTCAATACCGGGCAAACCTTCGACTACGGCTACCAATGGTGGACGTACCCAAAATGGGGCGCTTACGCCGCCAAAGGACGCTACGGGCAGCTCATTTTCGTCATCCCAGAACATGAGCTGGTCGTCGTCTTCACCGCCAGAATGGACGATGACCGCCCGCTGGTTGCGCTGATCGAAGACTATATCGTGCCTGCTGTCCAGCCAGCCGATTAAGCAATATAACACATCGTCATCCCTGTGATTATTTGACTATGCGACTAACGACTACCAGACTATTCTCTGGCATAACCCTCTTTCTGAACATGCAGTTGCGGTGGCTGCGTATCGACCAACTTTCCGTGGTGAACCGCAACATCGTCCACTTCACCATCGACACGGCTCTCCAAGGGCTGATGATGGGCGGCATCTTCGGCTTCATCTCGGTGTTCGCCGTGCGGCTTGGCGCATCGAATTTCATGGTCAGCTTGCTGACGTCATTGCCAGCCCTCGTGATGGCGGTTTCATCGATTCCGGCAGGCCGCATCGTCGAGCGGCAACGCGATCTGGTACGCTACACCAATCGGGTGCGCATCTCCCATCGAGCCTTCTTCCTGCTGATCGCCATACTGCCTTTCTTTGTCGATAAGGGGTTGGTGGAGATCATTGTCCTCATCTGGGCCATCAAATCCATTCCGGCGACGCTGCTGGAATCGTCGTGGATGGCCGTCGTCGCCGAGGTCATCCCGCCGGAGCGACGCGCCAGGGTCAACGGGATGCGTTGGGCTATCCTCAGCGTGGTCACGGCGATCTCGACGGCGACATTCGGCTACGTCCTCGACCGGTTGCCCTTTCCGCTGAACTACCAAATCGTGTTTTTCGTCTCGTTCGTCGGAGGAATGGCGGGGATCTACTTCTTCGGCCAATTGCGCATCCCGGAAAACATTCCACCGGAACGAAAGAAGGCGGGCGAAAATATCGCGCCACAGCGACGCGCACGCGCCTACCTGCACGCCAT
>JAKJAB010000332.1:4043-4330 GCA_022707725.1 Chloroflexota bacterium
CGAACTTCGTCCGCTATGAAATTGGTGCGACTGTGTTGCGTTTTGGGGTCAACCTGCCGTCTGCCCTGTACACCATCTACTGGATTCGCAATCTGGGCGCTTCAGATCTGTGGATCGGCTGGCAGGCAACAGTGGGCAAACTGGCGTTGATCGTTGGCTATATCGTCTGGGGCAGACTCATCAGCCGCAAGGGATATCGCGCGCCACTTTTGATCTGCGCGACACTCCTGGGGCTGTACCCTGTGCTGACCGGGCTGGCGCCAGATCAACTCTGGCTGCCAATCATT
>JAKJAB010000333.1 GCA_022707725.1 Chloroflexota bacterium
TGGAGGATTTGAAAGTCTCCGAATTGAAGGCGCTGGCCAAGGCAAAGAAATTTCCCAACTGGGCGTTTGCGAACAAGGCGCAGTTGGTCACCTTGCTCTCGGCCTCGGATGATGCCGCGAAGCAGGAGGTATTGCAGGCGCTGGCTATCAAGGTGGCGGGGTATGGCAAAGCCGCGCCGAAGCTCACATCCGGCCCGGCGCTGGCGGCGCAGTTGGCGCAACCAGACACGCCAGTGGCGTACCTTAGTACAGTATCGTATGCACACCTGGATCGCCAGTGGGCCACGGTGGCTGCGCGCGCCGATGAGCATTTCAGCTTCGTGCGTAATGCGCGAGATCTTGGCGGCGTCCACCCGAAAAGCATTTATTGTGATCCGGATGGGAGCGAATGGCTGTTCAAACCGCTGGCCAAGGCGTCGGAGGCCTACATCGCCGATGCCGATGAGATGACGTATCGGGTGGCGCGATTGGTCGATCCACGGGCGATTGAGGTGCGCAAAATCACTGTGGGCGGGCAGGTCGGCACGATCCAGCGCATGAAGACCGGGGTCAAAGCGCCGAAAGATTATGACGGGATTGATGTCAGCGCCATCGCGCCTGAGGAACTGGCGCAGTTACAACACCATCACGTGCTCGACTGGCTGCTGTCGAATCATGACGCCCACAGCGCCAATTTCCTGCGCCTGCAGGACGGCTCGGTGGTCGCCATCGACCGCGCGCAGGCGTTCAAATACTTTGGCCGCGACAAGTTGGACATCGGCTACAACCCGAACAACCTGCCGGAACATCCCACCACACTGTATAACGCCATCTTCGGACAGGTGAAAAAGAAGAAGCTGAGCGTTGACCCGATGCATACCCTCTCGGCCATCGAGCGCATTGAGGCGATTAATGATGCCGACTACCTGGCGCTGTTGCAGACTTATGCGCAGGGGCGGCCCGGCGATACCGAGGCGTTCCTCCAAGCAGCATTGGATCGCAAGCATGCGCTGCGCGCCGACTTCGAGCAGTTCTATCGGAGCGTGCTGGGTGACAAGTCGTTCTCGTTCGATGAGCTCATCGCCGCGCGGGCAAAGAAGGCGTCAGCGGTGTTGCCAAAGCATCTCGAAGTGGCGGTGGATGACGTGTTGGGTAAGGAGTCCTGGCAAGGCATCGCTATCCCCTTCGATACCGATATGGTGGAGGATGTGCAATTGCATCTCTTTACCGAGCGTGTGCCGGGACGCCGGGGGAAAGTCGATACACGCACGGTCTACCGCTTGAAGCTACGCCCGGATAAGCAGCAACGTGTGATGGACATCGTCGACACCGTGCGTAAAGGTGGCAGCGCGGCGCCGATGCCGGGCAGTACGTTGCAGGAGGACACCTATTACGCGCGGATTCTCGAGGGCGTGCGCACCGTCAACGTGCATCTGCAACGCGGGGACCGGAAATTCAATCCGTCGCGCCTCAATCCGGCACTGGCCTGTGAGACGGAACTGCGCGCGTTACTCACGTCCGACCGGATCGAAGTGCGTGACATGGCTGAGCACTACCTCAAAACCATTGATGAGCTTACTGTCTACGTGCGCGGGGGATCAACCCCGAATGGGCGTGTCTCGCAGTTAGAAGCCTTCAAAGTGTTGCCCGGACGTATCAGCCCGGTGAAAGCACAAGCCGCTCCCGCGTTTCGCGTAACCGAAGGCATCGTGCAATTGGATCAGCGCACCTGTGTTGATGGACATATCGAACTGAAAGGCACGGAGAAACGCGTCGGGCAACTGTTCAAAGGCAACCTGCCGAAGACCGGCAAGCAATATACGCTGGAGTATGACGACGGCACGAAGATTCGGCTGCGTCCCTTCTCCACTGAGTCATATAACGAGCATGCCATTCAGCCCGGGCAAAACTATTATGCGATCTCGGGGGATATCGAGATTCTCGTGCCCGGTCGGGGCACTCCCGAGCAGATCGAGCAAACCTTCGAGAAGCTGCGGCAATTAGGCTTGCCGGCGGAAGTGGCCCCGCCTGAGTACCAGGAATTTTTATATTTACACCAAGTCGCCGTCGCGAATAAGCTCAACGTGACTGACGCGGGCTATCAGCAGATGCTGCGGCAACTGGAGCAGCGGAATGCCCCCATGACTGAACGGGTGCAAAAGTTAGTGGCATATTGGAACGGGCGTTTGGGCGTGGAGGATGTGCGCAAGCTGCCGCGCTATAATCCTGCTGGGACATACCAGTTCGATACGCAGGGACAGCGCAAGGCCGGGACGATTGGGTATCGGCGCACCGAGCGCTTTGATCTGGACATCGAAAAGGAGATGCGTGGATATAACCTCATGCATCAAGTCGTCGGGGAAGGCGCCGACGCGTATGTCAGCATGGTCGATCTGGCGTTGTCGCACAACGGCTCGCTGCTGTCCACCACGGAGAAGTTGCGCATCGGGGTGAAACCGGGCGGCATGTCACCGGAAGCGGATATGGCATCCGGCGGCGCCAACTATGTCTTCACCCGCTGGCGACCTGATCCGCGCGGCGCAAAGTCGAAGCGGGAGATGGGTTTCTATCTGAAACCGAGCGTGGCGCAACGCACGGATACCATCGTCTATGAAACCGACCACTATGGCCGGTGTTACGGGGATTTCGTCGACCGCCATCGCACCATTTACCCGGCGCAGTGGAAGCGCATCGCGGAGAATAGCCGCAACAACGAAACGATCTTGAAGCACAACGTGACCTTGCTTGATAATCTCGACTGTATCGTGTTGGATTCTCAGGAGGCCAAGCGCCGGATGATCGAGGTGTTTCGCACCCATGGGGTGACTAAACTACCGGATGGGCGCACGGTGGAGGACGTGATCCACGTCATTCCCGGCGCAAAGAGAGGATATACAGGCTAATGGAACCTGTGCTGGCAACTGATACGCAGAAACCCATGGAGACATTACAGGCGTGTCTCGATGAACTGAATACCGCGGGGGCGGTCGGCACCTTGCGCTGGCCAGATGGCTTTACCATTCCGCTCGGTACGGTGGTCTATATCGCAATGATGCCTATCGCGAGCACACAACACTTCGCCGTCGTCTATGCTGTGCAGTATTTCGAGGAAGGCGGCGAGCATCACTCGGGGTATCACGTGCATCGTATCGTCAACTGGTCTGCCGAGGACCCGCCGCTCGTGTTCACGGTCATCGATGATGAAGGCCGTTCGCTGGAGTTCACCCTATTGGTACCCTCCTGCGATGACGAACGTCTCGCGTCGCTCTCCGCATGGCGCGCGAACCTGGACGCCAATCCGGCGCGTCGCGATGAGCGCTATGGTGATGTGCGAGAGGCACTGACCAACATGGCGCGGGAATGGTCCACCCGAACGGCAAGGGAGTAAGCAATATGCGTGTCCGCTATTTCATCGAATATGCTCTGGAACAGGACTCAAGCGACGGCCATCATTACTACCGTCCCATCGGGGTCTGGGCGCGTGGTGAGGGACCGTGGGAGTTGTGCATTCTTTACTTGCCGGAAGAGGAGATGCGCTGGTTCGACACACAGCTCTATGTTTGCGCCTTCATGGAGCGCGGCGATGCCCACTTCCCGGATGACTTGCTGGAAGGTTGGATCACGCGCGTATCCGCTTACACCGGTGACTGTTCCACGATATATCAAACCGAGGCAGCCAACTCTGACAGCGTAGCGCATCGCATATTGGCGATGCTGACGTCTGGCGCCGCATTACACGACCCACCGCTCCCGACTGCATGAAACATGGAAGCCATAAGATTCCCCACCACCGCACTCGACCTGGGTGCGGTTTTTTTATTGGGGCTTCGTAATTTTGCCCGTCTGTTCCGTAAGAAGACGTATGAAGCGGGGGAAGAAGGCTCCGTTTCAGGATGGGTGATGATGCAACTATTTGCCACGGATATCGAACGAATAGCCTTCCTCCTGGAAGCCGAAGCCGACCTGTGCGGCTTCCTCGGCTTGCGCGCCGTGGGTGCTGATCAGGAGTCGGAGGTCGAACTCACCACCGAGGAATTACCCGAAGGTCAGCGACCTAAGTATGTCACCAACTACATCGGCTCGAAGCAGAAGCTTGTGGAGTGGATCTGGAAGCACACGCCGGAGGGCATCACCTCGGTGTGCGATGCCTTCTCCGGGTCGGCGGTCGTCGCCTACATGTACAAAACCAAGGGCCTGCGCGTGGTCGCCAATGACCGGCTGCGCTATGCCTATCATGCCGCGCGGGCCATCGTGGAGAATGACGACACCCGTATCAGCAATGATGAGTTGCGCGCGCTGCTGGAGCCGAACGGCAAAGCCGGCACCTTCGTGCGCGAGAAATT
>JAKJAB010000334.1 GCA_022707725.1 Chloroflexota bacterium
TGTGGAATCCCGTCTCTATAAGTGCTTGACTAATGCTGATTGCTGCTGCTAAACTATCTTCATCTTTAAGCAATGTTTTAACATTCATCAACAATCGCCCTCCTGCCTGTCCGGTCAATTCCTCAACCAGCCATTGATACTGCATCAGTGTCATGTGAATCGTTGGCGGCAACGGGATGTTCTCGATGCAGTCCGCCAGCCAGTCACGCACATCATCGGCATACGATATGAGCGTGAGGATTTCCGCATCGAGATTGCCTGCGCTGTCAGCACTTGGCGCATCGCCGTAAGGCGTAAGATACAGCACCTTGACGTCCCGGTAGCCCTCTTTGCGCACCGCCCTGTAATAACGCTGCAACTGCTTCGGCTGATCCGGCGCGAAAATCTTGTTTTCCAGGATGACAGCCTGCCGAGCCGCGTTGGCGATGAAAATGTCCATATTCTGGATTTCGCGTTGCACCGTCGCCGTCGTCACGTCGAACGTCTCCAGCCCGGCCTGCGCGAGAAAGCGTTCCAGAAATGCCGTCCCCATCCCGTGCGTTCCCTGCGGATTCAGCAGCTCGAAGAGGAAACGCGAGTGCAGGTTCACCTCGTTGTCCTTCTCGCGCAGCATCGAGAAGACATTGAACGCGCGCCACTCCTCCTGCGCGCTCGCCGCGTGCTCACGGTTGAGTTGGACGGTTTGTTGGAGAAGGCGTTGCGCCAAGTCTGGAACAGAGTCAGGACGCATTGATCGTCATCCCCCACAACAACGCCTCCGCCGGCGCCCAACCGGTGTAAACCGGCTTTGTCCATCCCGGCGCGGCGTCGAGCGAGATATATTCTTGCATCTGCTCCTCCTGAAAACAAACCGCGAATTTCGCTAATCTACGCGAATTTTCTCAAAGATTGGCGAACATTCGCGTGATTCGCGGTTAAAAATCTGCTTAATCTGCTGACAGAACAAGCGCCACTTTCTCGACCACCGTCTCGATATCCGCCTCCGAAATCACCAGCGGCGGCAGGAAGCGCATCACCGTGCCGCCCGCCGGCAGCGCGAGCACGCCCCGCTCCGCCAGCGCGCCCAGGTACGGGCCGGATTGCGTCTTCAGCTCGATGCCCACCAGCAACCCCAGGCCGCGCACCTCACGGATGACCGGAGAATCTATAGCGCGGAAGCCCTCCATCAGCCGCGCGCCGAGCCGGGCGGCCCGTTCCGGCAACTGTTCGGCTTCCAGCGTGTGGATCGTCGCCAGCGCCGCCGCGCACACCAGCGGATTACCGCCGAACGTGTTGCCGTGAACCTTCTTCGGCATCTCGCCCACTCGCTCACCGATGAGGCACGCGCCCATCGGCAGCCCGCCCGCGATGCTCTTGGCGACCGGCATCAAATCGGGCCGCAGATCGTAATGCTCGCAGGCGAACAGCTTGCCCGTGCGCCCGAAGCCCGTCTGTATCTCATCCACGATGAACAGCGCGCTCCGCTCGCGACACAACGCCTGCACGCCGCGCAAATACTCGCCGTCTCCCGGATTGACGCCGCCCTCGCCCTGCACCGCTTCGAGGATCACAGCAGCGGTCTGATCGTCCAGCGCCTTCTCCAGCCGGTCGAGCTTGCCGTAGGGAACGAAGGTCACGTCGGGGATCAACGGCTCGAACGGCTCGCGGTACTCCTTGTTCCACGTCGTCGAGAGCGCGCCCATCGTCCGCCCGTGGAACGCCCGCATCGTCGAGATGATCTTCGTCCGCTTCGTCGCCAGCCGCGCGAACTTGAGCGCCGCCTCCACCGCTTCCGCCCCCGAATTGCACAGGAACGCGCGTTCGATGCCCGGCGGCGCGATGCGCACCAGTTCTTTCAGCGCCTGCGCGCGCATATCGTTGTAGAACCCGTTGGGCGACAGGAACATCCGCTGCGCCTGCGCCGTCACCGCCGCGACGACGGCGGGATGCGCGTGGCCCAGATTCGCCGCGCCGTGCCCGCCCACACAGTCGATGTACTCCGTCCCGTCGATGTCCCACACGCGCGCTCCCTCACCGCGCACCAGCACGATGGGCTGCTTGTTGTACACCCCGCTCTCGTGCTTCTCCTCCCAGGCCATCACCTGATTCCGGCTCACCGTCTCCTCCATCATCTGCCCCCTCCAAAAACGAAACGTCTTGTACAGTTAGCTTTTTCTCATCAGCAGATTCAGCAGATGAAGCAGATTTTTTCGTTGACAAATAGAAATCTGCTCAATCTGCTTAATCTGCTGACAAAACTCTCCGCCAGCCCCGCATCACTTGATGACTGTCCCCTGCCCCGAAAGCGCCTTGCTGACCGGCTGGGCGACGCGCCCGTCGGCGATAATGACCTGCTGCACGCCGTCGCGCAGGGCCTCCGCTGCGCCGAGTACCTTGCGCTTCATCCGGCCTTCAGCATAACGGGTCAGCACGTCCTCGGCCTGGTTTTGCGGGATGTGGGTGATCAGGCTGCCTTCGTCCTTCACGTCCCGCAGCACGCCGGGGACGTTGGTGAGGATGAGCAGCGTCTCGGCCTCGAGCGCCGCCGCAACTGCCGCCGCCGCGCGGTCGCCGTCCACGTTGAGCGCGTCGCCCTCGTAACTGATCGCGTTCGGCGCGATGACGGGCGTGTAGCCTGCATCCAGCAGCAGCGCGAGCAGCCTCACGTTGACCTTCTCGATCACGCCGCTGTACTCGCCGCGCAGAATCTTGCGTTTGCCGTCCTCGACGATGCGCAGGTGATCTTTGCGCGTCCCTTCGAGCAACCGCCCGTCGATGCCCGACAGCCCGACGGCGTTGACGCCCAACTGCTGCAACCGCTCGACGATCAGCTTGTTGATCTTGCCCGCCGTCACCATCACGAAAATCTCCAGCGTCTCGCGGTCGGTGTAGCGGCTGACGTGCCCCGAGACCGACGTGACGAAGCGCGGCGGATGTCCCAACTGCTCCGAAATCACGTTCGTCTCGTGCGACCCGCCGTGCACCAGCACCACCTGCTGCCCTTGCTTGACCAGGTCCGCGACGTCGGCGATCACCGCCTCCGTATCCAATCCTTCGCCCCCTCCGGCTTTGATGACTAACATAATGCCTCCTTTTTTGGTAGACAGTAGACCGTAGACGGTAGACGGGGGAGAAGCCCCCTGTCTACTGTCTACGGCCTACCGTCTACCGCTTTCACCATCAACAAACAGGGATTTGCTTCATCCCACAATGTCGGGAACTCTTCCAACGGCCTGAAACCAACTGCCTCATAGAAAACCCGTGTCTTGGCGTAGCCCTCATCAGGGTGCGACGCGCTGAGCGTCTTGACTTGCAGGTACTCCACACCCTGCTCGCGTAGATAGGCTTCCACGCGCGCCAGCAGCGCCCGCCCGATTCCGCGGTTGTGCATCTCCGGCAACACACCGAGGACGTACAACTCGGCAGATTGTGGGAAGTGCTGTTTCACCGTCATAAAGCCCACCGCGCGCCCATCCAGCCAGGCAACAAACGTCGGCAGATGATCCACGTCCCGGATGTACTGCGCCGTCGCCTCCTCAATCCCAAACCACTCCGGCAGCGCGCGTAGAATCGTCTCACACACCGATCCTTGTCCCAGCAATGGCCCTTCGATGTTCATCCTTTATGCTCCAGCCTTCCGCGCCTGCGTCCACAGATACAGCGACATAAGCAACACCCAGCCCAACACCGCACCCACAGCCGCCCATTCAAAAATCGCCAGCCACCACACGGCGGGACGATTCGTGATAATCAACGCCTGCGTGGTGGGCAGGCCGCCGCTGATATCGCCCGGCGTCGGGAAATACAGAAAGGCGGCAAAACTCGCCGTCGCAAGGATGCCTGGCACCACAAACCACCGGGGGAAGGTTCGCTGCCGAGCGAACAGCACATACAGCGAGAACAACGTCATCGACAGCATCCCCATATTGAAGAACTGCATGGCGACTTGAATGTGCGGCTTGAGTTGATTCATCGGGAAGACGCCCACCAGCGTCCCCGAAATGCCGGTCGCCAGCCCCGCGACGGCGAAGACATAGCGGAACCAACCCGGTAAAAGTCGCGCCACGCCGATCATAAACCGCCGTTGAAGGCCCACGCCAACCGCGCCACCCCCACTTCACCCAACTCCGAGACGAAATGGTTCAAGAAGCGATAAGCCTGCCCGTTGCGCCCCTCGTAAGCCAACGCAGAAATCAATGCGCCCAAGAGGATGATCGAAACGCCGCCGATCCCCACCGCCGCCGTCGCCAGGCGTTGTCTACGTTTCTGCATCAATTTCCCCGGTTAGTCTGGTAGTCATTGATCCTGTAGTTTTGCATCCTGCCCCCTGCCCC
>JAKJAB010000335.1 GCA_022707725.1 Chloroflexota bacterium
GTATCCGCCTGGATGAAGCGGCCCAGCGCGGGGTCGTAGTAGCGGGCGTTGTAAAAGTACAAGCCTATCGAGCTGTCGTTACGCTGACCGGTGAACTGGTAGCTCGTCGGCGTGGTACCGGAAGTGTAGCGCGTTTCACCATACGGATGATAGCGCAGTTCCGTCGTTGCGCCAGTGGCAGCATTGTACGTTTTGGCAGTGGATCCCAGATGATCGCCGAGCAGGTAGTACAGCGTCCCCGGATTGCCCTTACGCATCGCCACCCGCTGACTGCCGGCGTAGTAGTACTTGATCATCGAGCCGGTGCTGCCGGTCCACTCGAAGTGGTTGCCGATGTAGTAGGTGGTCACGCCACCCAGCACGGATTTGACGCGGTTGCCGTCGCCGTCGTAGACGAAGCTGGCGCTGGTTGCGCCGCTTACGGTCGTCAGGCGGTTTTCGATAATGCAATGGCGGCGCTGTACTTACTGCTTTTGTGTCCAGTTTTATGGGCGTACTTCACACTCCAAGCAACTGTGAAATATTGAGCGCTATCAAGCCCTAGAGGCCCTAATGCTTGTTGAAAAATGGTCTGCAATTGCTATAGTAGAGTAATGCATCCCGATTTGGAGCATTATAATCAAAATTCCGAACGCGGGTGGAATCTGGGATTGTCTCAGGATTGTAACAACAAATACAATGCCAGCCGCAATATTTATGTACCATGCAACGAGACCAAGTAGTTTCTTTTGATATCTCCACCGCAGAAACCCAGATAGGCTCGCGATACTAGACACAAGAATCAGTGTGAACCAATTCTGCTCAAGAAACTGTTTACATATTAATAAACCGTACCCTCTAGCAAGCAGAAATCCTGTAAGCCCAACTACGGCTACCGACATCACCAAAACCGACATTTTTTCACGACGATTAAGGTCTTGTGAGGTATTGTTTACCATCTTTCCTCTATTCATCATAACAATATCCTCCCTACCGCATTTGAGCTAGGTTCCACACCTGTTTACTCCCCTGATGCACAAATGGGATATTAGGATCCAGCCCAAATCCAGCATATTCCGCCACTCCCACAGTACCAGTGACCACTTCAATACCCATATCTACTGTAAAAGGGATATGAAGCATTTCTGTTAGTAAAGGGAATAATACAGCGAAAGTTACTGTGCCTCCAAGCGTCTTGGAAGCTGCCCAAGCATTGTCGAAAGCAATGTATTCTCCATTCCCGTTATCGATAGTAACTGGCCTTTGAGAATATTGTGAACATACCATGGATGTCGCGGGCTGTCAAAAGGCACAAGCTCGCCGGCACTTCCTGTTTGTTGATATCCGGTCAGCCACTGTTCTTCCACATTCCAGAAATCAACACTAATCCCTACATCAACATCCCAAAATTTGAGTTTGCCTGTACCGAAATCTTTAACAAAAGCCATATTTTGAATCAATGGGGGCCCTATAGTCTCTGGATCCCAAGTAAAGGGTAATATATCGCCCCATTTCGCATCAATAAGCATTTTTTGGAATTTGCCGTCTAGCAAACCAGCTAGTGTACTCCACCAAGCATTAAAGGTATCCCAATCCGAAAAACCCAATAACTGGCACAACTCACCGCACTCCCCAATTGGTACATCGAAATGCCCGCTCGGATCCGTATACCTGAGCGGATTATTGAGCACATACGCATACCGGTTGAGACTCTGCGGATTGGCCGGGCTGGGGACAATCGTATCGGCGCTGAGGAATCGGCCTAGCGTCCCGTCGTAGTAACGTGCATTATAGAAATACAACCCAAGCGTCGCGTCTTCGATTTGTCCGGCAAAGCGCCGCGCGGTGGACGTAGTGCCGTACGTATAGCGCGTTCCACCCCACGGATGATGCGCCTACAATACAGGCGACCTCAATTCCGCAACTTTGCCACCGCTGCTGTTGGCAGTGAGCGATGTCGATCCCAGATGATCGCTGAGCAGGTAGTACACCGTGCTGCTGCCCTGACGCACCGCCGCCCGCTGACTGCCGGCGTAGTAGTACTTGATCATCGAGGTTGTGCTGCCGGTCCACTCGAAGTGGACGCCGATGGAGTAAGTGGTCACGTTATTCAGTACGGATTTGAAGCGTTTCTCAACGCTACCACGGTAGTATTAAGATACTGCTTTTGTATCCAGTTTTTTGGAGCGCTTCCAGTATATCTATTATCGTTTTATGCATACAAAGCCGATAATAGAATAATTGCCCCCAAACCAACACAAATAGATGGCAGCAATATCTTCACCACAGTTATCAGATCCCAACGCAATTCAGAAAACCGGTGCCGCCATAGTATTGCGCCGCCAATGACTACCATAACACTACCGGCGACAAACCCGTAAAACCTATTTTCCAATAAAGTAGTCATATGTGGCAGCAAGATAAGCCGCAAAGCAAAACTAAGAAGAATTGCCGAGATTGTGTACAGTGCAACATTCAAAGCTTTTAACTTCATACTTTGCCTCCCGCTTGTTGTTCTAAAAGATACTAACTCTATGGCGTATAAGTAATACTAACTCCAGGAGTTAGTGGTCTACTAAATATCCTATAGAGGTCATTAGCCGCATAAAATGGTAAACTATACTCACTTTCTCCATCAACTGAAGTATAGGCACGTTGATTGTATTCTATCCAAATGCTCACATTACTTAGGGGGTCAGCCTCATTCCTGGCCCAGCAATCAGGTTAGAAATAGCAGTGTTTGCTAAAGCACAAAAGACAGTCGGATCAACCCGCGGTTGGCTACATTATGACGCGAGGAGTCACACAAACCACTATAACGTTACAGTGAGGTTATACAAGATAAGCGAGAAAAATGCAAGCAACTCTCATTTACCGGTTCTTTGATACTTGACATACTTCGGTCCGAGAGTAGCATTTTGATGGATGCTAACTTTATATACCGAGGTGATCCATGCTGATGATTCGACAACTGGTCCCTGGTGATGAAGATGCGCTTGAAGACTTCTTGCTACCGCGTCTGGAGACGTCCATGTTTTTGATCGGCAACATGCGCGAGTCCGGTCTGGAATATAACGGCAAGCGCTACACGGGTGATTACGTCGCGGCTTTCGAGGATGACGACATTGTCGCCGCGATGGCGCACTTCTGGAACGGCATCGTCATCACGCAAGCGCCCGTACATCTCGATGTGTTGTGGCGCGAGACGTTGAGGGCATCGGGACGCCCGCTCAAGGGCATCATCGGGCCGCTTGAGCAGGTGAGTGCGTTGAAAAGTGCACTGCCTCTTGAGTCTGTCGCTCTCCAGTTGGACCGGGGTGAGGTCCTTTACAGCCTCGCGCTGGACGATCTGATCGTTCCGGAGGCGTTGCTGACAGGCAAGGTCACGGGACGCCCGGCCGAACTCCGCGACGCGGACATCCTGGCGCGCTGGCGCGTCGGCTACGAGATCGAGGCGCTGGGGGAAGAGGAGACCGAGCAACTGTGGGCGCACGAGCGCGCTATGGCCGAGCACGCGGTCGAGGAGGGCAACACGTGGGTCTTGGAAGCGGACGGGCAGCTTGTGGCGACCAGCGCCTTCAATTCGCGCATCTGGGAAGCCGTGCAAATCGGTGGGGTGTGGACGCCGCCGGAGTTCCGCCGTCTCGGTTACGCGCGCTGCGTCGTCGCGCAATCGCTGCTCGATGCCCGCGACGAGGGCGCGCAGATGGCGATTTTGTTCACCGACGAAATCAATATCCCGGCGCAAAAAGCCTACACCTCCCTGGGATTTCGGCACGCCGGCGATTACTACCTGTTCATGCTGCGTGACCCGCTCGATGTGGCTCTATGAGGATGTTGAATGAGAATTCACACGAATCTTCACGAATTCTCACTAATAATTACGCAATCGTGTCGAAGCGTGTGCGCCGTCCGGCATCCTCGCGCTGGCCGACCGTCTCCTTGAATTCGGACACCATCGCCACATCGTGCCGGTACTGGAAAGGCCACATACTCTTCGTGTGGAAGAACGCTACGCGGTCGCCATCGCCGAGGCGATGCGGCAGGTCGGGTTGCAAACCGGGCATCGCGCTCAAGTTGCCGTTGATGAAGGTGATCCCGCGCTCCTCGCTGGGCATGGCCAGATGGTCCAGCAAGTCTTGCACGGTGGCCTCTTCCGGCAGAGCGACGCGCCGCAGGGCGGAAATATTGTCGTTGCTTCCACCGTATTTTGCCAACGGCCCATAAAGCCAGACTTCGATATGAATTGTCATGCTTCTCCTTCGAAAATAAACCACGGAATACACGAAACACACGGAAATCCTTATTTTCGTGCTGCATGGTGTGCGCCAGCA
>JAKJAB010000336.1:0-4032 GCA_022707725.1 Chloroflexota bacterium
CGAGGTGCGCAGCGCGCTGAAGTGTTTGCGCACGGCTTGCTGCATGTCCAGCGCGGCGTAGACGGCGAGCGCGGGGTCGTCGTCGTGGGCGATGGGCGCGCCGAAGAAGATCACCAGGCGATCGCCGATGGCGTATTGGTCCATGCGCGCCAGCGTGCCGCCGTATCCCTGGACGATGTCGGCCATGGTGCGGAAGTAGTCGTTGAGCTGTTTGGTGATCGTGCCGGGAGACGTGTCGCCGAGCTTCTCGATCAGCGCGCTGAGGCCCTTGTAGTTGACGAACATCGACGTGACGGGGCGGTATTCGGGCGTGATGCGGGCGCTGCCGGGGTTGTCTTTGATGCGGGCCACGAGTTCGTCGGAGAGGTAGGGCGTGAGCCGGTCGAGGCGGTCCACCAGGTAGGTGAGCTGCTGCTGGACGTCGCCGGCGGGCGGTTCCTGCCAGACGGCGCGGGCGAGCGCGTCTTGGCCGGTGGGCGGCGCGGCGACGAGCCGCACGTAGTCGTCGTCCGGCTCTTTGGTGACGGCGTCCACGGTGATGCTATCGCCGAGGAGTTCGTAGGTGGCGCGGGTCATCGCGGCTTCGCCGGGATTGGCGTGGCCTTCGGCTTCCTCGGCGAGGTTGACCGTGTGCCCGGTGGTGACGTAGGCCATGAGGCCTGTTTCGTCGTTGAAGCGCGGATTGGGCGGCACGCCGATGTGCGCCGCGAAGTACGGCCCGGCGGAGATGCCGCACTTGATCATTAGGGTCCGTGTTTCTCCGGCGGCTTCGATGGCGGCGTATTTGTCTTGCTTCATCACGTCGAGCATCGCCAGGGCCGCCTGGGACGCTTTGAGCGCGTTGGCCCGCATTTCTTCGTCCGTCGTGGCGGGGAACACGCCGAGCAGCGCGTCACCGCCGAACTTGAGCAGCACGCCGCCGTGGTCGAACAAAGCGCGCACCAGCTCGGTGAACAGGCTGTCGATGATCTCGGCAACGCGCTCCGCCCCACCGGGCACGCGCTTGAGGGTCTCGGAGAGCGGGGTGAAGCCGGAGACGTCGCCGAAAAGAAACACGCCGCGTTCCATGCCGCCGCGTGGTTCTCCGGCAGGCTGCGGGTGCATCCAGACGGGCTGCGGCAGGTAAGTCTTGATGGTGGTGAGTAAATCGGCCAGATGGTCGCGCGCGGCGTCGAAATCGTGGCTTTTCGGGCGGCGTTCCAGCGGTTCGTAGAACTTGTCGGGCAGATAGCGCTTCAATGAGGGGCGCAGATCGCCCAGTGAGCGGGCTTCCGGCAGTGGGGTAAGCGCCGTGGTTGTTTCAGTTGGTGGTTCTGGCGCTGCGGGCACTGGCGACGGCGCTGGCGCGACGACGGGTTGGGGCGGCGCTAACCTTACGAAGGTTTCCGAACCTTCGTAAGGTTGTTTCCCGCCCGGTTGCCCCACGAACGCGCCGCAATGCGTGCAATAGTGCGCGTGCGGCGGCAGCAGGGTGTGACACGTCGCGCAGACGATACCCTGGATGAGTTTGTAGCCGCAGCCCATACAGAAGCGGGCCTGAGCCGGATTGATGGTTCCACATGCTGGACATTGCATAGCCATTTCCTCCTAAACCACGAATCTACACGAATTTTCACGAATAAAAATTCAATTGGTGTAGATTCGCGAAGATTCGTGGTTAAAGCTGTTCTTGCTGAAGCAGGCGGTTTTCCTCGCGCTGGTGGATCTTCGCGCGGATTTCGTCCGCTTGCTGCTGCAGGGCTTGCTCGCGTTGCTGGATCGCCGCGGCCATATCGACGACCTCGCGCGAGAGCTGCCCGATTTCTTCCTGGCGTCCGGTGAGCTTTTGCAAGGCAGCGGGGTCGAATTGTCCCGTTTCGATGGCGGTGATGGCTTCGGTCAACTGTTGCACGGGCCGGTTGACCTGGCTGTTGAGCACGAGCGCAGCGACGAGGGCCAGGATCACAAAGAAGATCAGTGCGACGCCGCTGACCAGAATAGCGCCGAATTGGGTGATGGTTTGCATTGTGTCTGTGTCATCGAAGACGGTGTAGCTTTCTTCGAGAATAGCGTCGATCTGTTCGTTGAGATCGTAGACCTCTTCGTATAATGCGCCTTGTTGTTGCTCGACGGCATCCCAATCTTCCTCATAAACGGCGGGGACGATGGCGCGGAAGTTATTTGTGTGGGTTTGCAGCGTCTCTTGCAACGCCACGAGCGTATTTTTCTCGGTGGGACTCTCCGCTTCGATCAAGGCCTGACGGATAAAGACTTCCATTTGGGTGCTGTAGTTGTCGAAATCGTCCACATAACTGTCATACCCCTGCGCGACGAAGCTCTTTTCAGCCAGGTCCATTTGTTGGAGCAGATTCTGCGCTTTGTAGTAATACCGGACTTTGCGGAACAGGCTGTCCAGGACCTCGTTCTGTGCGCCGACTTGCACTGTATTCAAGAGGTTGAATCCGACGACCAGCGTGCAGATGAGGATGATGGTGCCGAAAACCACGAAAAGTCTGTTTTGGATGCTGAGTCTTCTAAACCAGGTTTTCATCGTTTGCTCCTTGGATGGCCTTTATGCGCTTTCCGCGTCGTGCGTGGGGAAAGTGGGCTTGAATTTCCGGCGCCGGGTTTCGTGGAGTTGTTCGCGGAGATCGGCGATTTCGGTCTCGAGGGCAGATTCGCGCGATTTGGCTGTGTCTGCCAGATGTTCCATAGCATGTGCCAACTGTCCGAGTCTGTCACGACGGTCGAGAATCTCATCCAACACCTCTGGCCGGAAGCGGTCGCCAGCGATGGCGGTGGCTGCCTGGGAGAGTGTCAACACGGGTCGCGTGACGCGGCTGGCGAGGGCGAAGGCCCAGATGGCGAGGAAGGGCAGGAGCATCAGGCTGATGGCGCCGCTGCGAATCGCGGATTGCAGATCGGCCTCGAGCGTTCTCCCAGCTTCCTGCCGGGCAGTCTCGATTTCGGCGATCAAATCCTGTAGCGCGCCCCGCAAGACAGTAGCCTGTTCGTCGGATACGGCCTGAAGCGCTGTCACCTCATCCCATGTCCAGCCAGGCGTGGCGATGGCGTTCACAATGTCGGTAAAGGAATCCTCGTAATCCTGCTGCGCAACACTGATTTCTTCGACGAGTGTGATTTCCCGGTCGGAGAGCGTGTGTAACTCTTGCGCTTGCAACTCTTCCAGCGCAGCATTGACCTCATCGCGCGCCTCGTCGAAGGTCGCGACGGATTCCTCCGCGTATTCTCCCTCAGAGTAGACGAAGTAATTTTCCTCGATCATCTGGCTCGCCACATAGTAGGTGACCGTATCCTCCAAGATGGTCAATTTGACGGTCTCGCTGTAAATGCTGTTGCTCCACACATTCAGAAAGGTCAGCGTGGACCAGATGATGATGATCACGCAGATCAGCAGGATGAGGCCGAAGGCTCCCAGCGATTTCAGTGCGTTGAAGAATTTCTTAATCATAGTTTCTCTCCTTGTACGCCCGTCGTAGAAGCGACCGGCTATTTGGACGTCATGACTTCGACGCCGTCCCAGTTGTCGGGTACGGGTTGACCGAGCATCGCTGTGGCGCGCTCCAGGTACAAGGCAGCGGTTTTGTCGTCAGGGTCCTGTGACAGCACAGTCTGGAAACTGGCAACCGCCTCGGTGAACTTGCCGCTCATATACGCTTTGAGGCCGCGTTCGAAATCGGCTTTGGTTTGCTGGCGGCGCGCCCGCACGCTCTCCGGCGCGCCTTCGTAGACCTCATACAGGGAGATCGGGTGCCCACGGCCTTTGACCTGCGCCTTCCCCAGGTAACGCATCTGGTAGCGGACCGGCTTTTGCAGGCGCAGCAGCGTTTCCTCGCTGATGATCATCGAGATGCCGTAGAACTTGGTCAGGCCTTCCAGCCGCGCCGTCAGGTTGACGTTGTCAGAGAAGGCGTCACCCTGCATGCGCATCTCCTCGCCGATCATCCCCACCATCATGTGCCCGGTGTGGACGCCGATGCCGATCTGGATAGGCGGTAATCCCTTGCGATGCAGTTCCGCGTTGAAGGCCTC